>NZ_JBYTBB010000077.1:0-24318 GCF_058788755.1 Lysinibacillus sp. FW301-JW8 | reverse complement strand
ACGCGCAATCCGCAGCACTATAAAGAGACAATTTTACTAGAATGCAATGCCGAATGGATTCAGTATGGCTCTTAGTCGAGCACATGTTTTGGTGAAGAGCCATAAAAAACAGACAACTTTGTTAGTTATCTGTCTCACAATCTGAATTGGACTGTTTAGCTTGTTCAATGACTTCCTCAAAGGCTGCTTTAATTTCCTCAATCGTATAACCAGCTTCCAGTAATTCTTGAGTTGTTTGTTCTAGTTTGTTCATTTTGAAATCCTCATTTATATTTTATCTATCTCCAACATTAATAATATTGAAGTTTACTAGGAATATCAAAAGAGCCGTATTTGTAGGGGCGTATAGTAAGGCTGTAGAGCGTTCCGATAGGAAGTTGAGTAAATCATCTTATAATAGAAGAAACTCCTAATAAAGAGCGTCTAGTGCCTTTCTATAATTGGCTTAATGAACGTGATTGGCGTACACAAATAAATAGTAGACCAAACATAGATAATTGGCTGGAGTGGTAAATGGAAATAGTTATCCATATAAAAATTAAATGAGGTATTATTAAACTAGGAAGCAGTTTAATTAAATAAGATATAACTATATTTGAACTATTAATTTCAATTGTTCTATAAGGGCATTTCATTTTCTTGTATTAATAGTGTGGTAACAATATATTCGGAGGAAAATAAATTGGATAAACGATTTATATTTAATGAGGATGTAGGGAATTACGATAAATGGAGACCAACATATTGTGATGAATTATTTAAAGATATTTTGAATTATTCTCAAGTAGAGTATGGCAAAAAAATTATTGAAATTGGAATTGGCACAGGTCAAGCGACAAAACCTTTTCTGGATAAAGGCTGTGAATTAACGGCAGTCGAATTAGGAAAAGACCTTGCAGACTATACTAAGTTAAAGTTTCGAGAATATGAAAATTTCAGGGTACATAATTCAGCATTTGAAGACTTTGTGTGTCCATATGAGAGTATAGACTTAATTTATTCAGCTACTGCATTTCATTGGATTCCAGAAGAAAAAGGTTACCCTCGAGTCTCCAAATTATTAAAAAAAAATGGTACACTGGCATTATTTTGGAACAGACCATTTGTATCACGAGAAAACGATGAATTGCATAAGCAAATTCAAGGAATATACCAAAAATATAGACCTTCCAATACTAAAATAATAGAAAATGACACGAAGAAATATAACAACAGGTTTAAGACCATTGAATCTTATGGATTTAAGGATGTAGTGTTTAAGTTATATCATTTAACTCGAATATTTTCTTCGAATGACTACATTGCATTATTAAATACTTATTCTGACCATAGAAGTCTGCCTTATAATACAAAAATAATGTTAGAAAAAGAGATTAGAGAAGCGATTATAGATTTTGGGGATAAATTAAAGGTATACGATACGATTGATTTATATTTAGCAAGAAAATGATTTTTTCTTATTAAACTAACTAGGTGCTTTAATTAAATCATCCTTAAAAAGACCACTCCGTGAAGGGTGGTCTTAAAAGTAAGGTAAACAAAAGGTAAACATTATAGCTGCAAACCATTGATATATCAAGGTTTTAGTATGTCCTCCTGGGACGTCTAAAGGTTCAGATAGAACAAGTTTGAACCAAGTGAAAAGCGCTTCAAATCCTTTAGTATCAAGGGTTTGAAGCGCTTTTCCTTTTTTTGAGAATACGTTTTAAAAAAGGATAGAAAATGAAAAGTTTCTACACATTTTCTACACAAAAAAGGTATTACTAAGTCGTTTCGTGACTGTTATTGAACTAAGCCGCAAAAAGGTTAAGTGTAACTATTTGCATACAATTAGCCGAGCAGACTTCAAGGCAACCCATATTTCATTAATTTTTATTAATCAATCAATTCTTTTTTAATCATTTAAATAGTGTTCCTAGAAAGGGCAGTTTAACGATGATAATTTATAATGTAGGATTATAAAAAAGTTTGATCATTTGTATTAAAGTTTGATTAGTCGTTTGAAAAGTAATAAATGTATTTATAAATGTTAGTTAATTTATTCAACAAACGGGTCATTTAATTGAATAAGTGAATATCTGCATCTGTTATAAAATTTTTTTAAAATGTTGTAACGAAATCAATAATTTTGTGATACATAGGTGAATGGCCAGACGGAAAAGGGAGGGTGGCAGTGGATAAGGACAATATATACCAAGATTATGGGGATTTTATTTTTAAATACTTGTTAACTTTGACAAACAACCTTGATTTAGCAGAAGAGCTAACTCAAGAAACATTTTATCAAGCGATTAAATCCATTAATAACTTTCACGATAATGGTAAAGCCAAGTTTTCCACGTGGCTCTGTGCAATTGCTAAAAACATATGGCTGCAAGAATTAAACCATAAAAATAAAAACCAACAATTGAAGGACTCACTAAAAAGTGAAAGCACAACATTTTACGACTTGGAAGATGAGTATATAAAAAACGAGGATAAAGTTATGTTTTTTAAAAAGGCTCATCAACTCAGTGAGGATAAACGAGAAATACTTTATTTAAGATTGTTGGGTGACTTATCGTTCAAAGAAATTGGTTCAATATTTGAAAGGACAGAAAACTGGGCAAGAGTGACTTTTTATAGAGCAAAACTTGAAATCAGAAAGGATGAGTAGGGTTATGAAACATAGTGTATTTAAGGATTTGGCTCCTGCTTATATTGATAAATTAACAAGTGAAGAAACAAACGAACAGATAGAAAAACATATGGATCAATGTGAAGAATGCCGAAATTATTTAAACAAAATGAAGGGAGATTTATTTTCAGAAGATGAAAATGAGAGAAGAAAAGATAAAAGGAACATTGATTATTTCAAAAAGGTACGCTCCAAAAATAGAAAAAAGATCTTAGTTATCGTATCATCACTACTAGCAATGTTTCTTGTTCTGATAACTGCTTATTACTTTGTGTTTGTAAATATGTGGCAAGCAAGTTCAGGTAATGTTGAAACAAACATTCAGAGTCAGGGCACGATGGCTACGCTCTTATTCAAAGCAAAAAAGGACAATCATTATATAATTTTAACAGATGCAAAAACAGATGAGGGATATACACATACTATATTTGTGTATGAAAAAAGGAACGATTTCTCTACCCCAGCAGAACTCTTAAAAGATGGGAGTGGCATTTCTTTCACATTTGCAGATGAAAACACATTATTACTGTACAATGGGAAGAAGAAGAAACTAACGGATGAAGATAAGGTAACTATACAATATAAAGATAAAACCGATGTAATTCCTATAAAAGATTTATATGATAAAGGTAACGATGCTGAATGATTTAAAAATGGGATAGAAGTTATACTGCAAACGGGCGCATTTCTTTAATAAGGAATGTGAAGAATTTATCGGGCACAGAAATGTCCAAAGTGCTGCTACGATCTTTAAATTTAAATGTTGTTTTTATCTAGTAAATATGAACCCTCACAATCATTTTTCCTTATTTTTACAAATGTCTTTTTGTGGTATTAATATATATTTGAAACTAAATGGTTAAAGTAGTCGTATAAGGTATTATAGATTAGAGGAGGTCGGAAAAATGGATTATACTAAAATCTATAATGAGGAACTGATTGCCTTAGTAAAAGAGAAAATAAAGTCCGTCGGTGAAATTAAAGCGGTGAAGTTTGTGAGAGAACAAACAGATATGTCCTTAATACAGGCAAAAAAATTTGTAGATTTTTGTAAAGAATAGACATAAAAATTAGAGTCACTAAACTGTGGCTCTAATTTTTATTAAAAGTATCTTCAATAGTCATTGAACTACTAAATAATAAACTTCGACAGACGTAAACTACGATATGTTTCTGTCATTTTTTTGTGCTTTCATTGCTATGACTATCTACAAATAAAAACCGCGCTAAGTAATTATCGAGGTATTTAGAATCAACACCTTTAAAAAGATTTATCCAATGTTTTAAACGTGAATGTAGTCCGTTCACAATAAAAAATGGTTTAAAAAAAGAAAAAGAGATTTTATTAAACGAGAAAATTGTTAGTATATATACTGCCTAAAATAGATATAGAAATATATGAGAAAACGCTATTAATAATAAAAAATAGTTATTCAACAATCTGGCGCGATTCTGTAATAAGGATTAGCTTTCATTAAAGGGTCATTTAATGGAATAATATAAATTATTACTTATAGGTACCCTACATAATTGTGCACGAAATATCGGATGGGTACATTCAACTCCTGCTATTCTTTTGATAAAGGAGGTCACATAAATGGATTTGCTTAAAAACATGAATGGAGCATTAAAGTATATTGAAGAAAATCTTACTAATGAAATTGACTTCAAAGAAGTAGCTAGGATAGCTTTCTGCTCCGAATATCATTTTAAAAGGATGTTTTCCTTCCTTGCAGGTATTTCCCTATCGGAATACATTCGTCGCAGACGGCTTACTCTTGCAGCATTTGAGCTTATAGATAGTAGCGTAAAGGTTATTGATATTGCAATGAAATACGGGTATAACTCACCAGATTCTTTTACACGAGCTTTTCAAAATTTGCATGGTATAACACCTTCAGAAGCTAGAAATAATGGCCATTCACTTAAAGCTTACCCACAAATGACCTTCCAGTTATCAATCAAAGGAGGAAATGAAATGAACTATCGTATTGAAGAAAAAGAAGCATTTCGCATTGTTGGTATTAAAAAAAGAGTGCCTATTATTTTCAGGGGGGTTAATCAAGAAATTGCTTCAATGTGGGAAAGTTTAGATGATGAAACGATAAATAAACTAAAAAAACTTTCTAATGTTACGCCTTTAGGACTAATTAGTGCCTCCACGAACTTTTCTGAAGGCAGAATGGAGGAAAAAGGAAGGCTTGATCACTATATTGGAGTAGCCACAACAAAAGAGTGTCAAAATAACCTTGCGCAACTTGAAGTTCCTGCCTCAACTTGGGCTATTTTCGAAGCAATCGGACCATTTCCAGATACGCTACAAGATGTGTGGGGGCGCATTTATTCAGAATGGTTTCCATCCTCAAATTATGAACAAATAGAAGGTCCAGAAATTCTATGGAATGAAGATAAAAATGTAACCTCACGAACTTTCAAAAGCGAAATATGGATACCAGTTTTAAAAAGTAATAATAAATCTAATTGAAAATTTTGAATCATTAAGTGAATTATTTTATCGTTTAACTTTTAGACAAGAAGAAGCCACATTTTGTTTACTTCTTGATATTAGTTGAGAGAAAGGTTCTTATTCTACAATCGGGCGCGATTCTGTAATAAGGATTGGCGCTCGTTTTCATTAAAGGGCCAGATTGTTGAATAACAACTTTTCATGAAAGATTACCAAACGACGCTTTGGGAACCAATACCACATAGTAAAAAGCCATTTTAAAACACTCAAAATGGCTTTTTACTATGTGTGGTTATACGTTTTAATAAATGGCTTCATCCATTAGATATAAAACTTATATTTCACATGCTACCCTACCTGCGCCGCCTCAAAAATACGTTCAAATTCATTTTGTCGTGCGAGTTCAGCTGGTGTTGCTTCATAACCCCAACTACCATTTATACTTCTCATCACGACTTGCCCGCCATAGTTTATTTCATAATCGTAGCCACCGCCTGTTCGATGAATCGGTGTAATACTTGCGTTGTGCATCATTTTTCTAGTCTCCGGATCTAAAGTTAAATCTAAATCAACCGTAATTAAATAGTCGACTAATGTTAATGGACGTGTATGTTTTGGTTGTTCTTCCTCCACTTTTTTCGCTACCTTTAACGCCGCTGCGTGGAGTGCTTTACGGTCAGGTGATACGAGTGATGTGTACTGTACCCTCAATTGAATTTTCTTCGCCCAAAATATATCCCATTCCTCTTTCGTGCCTGTTTTCTTATCGGGAATATTACGTGCGAGATCCTGAATTTGTGCCACTAATTGTTCTTGGGACGGTGTTTCCATGCCCTTTGTTGGAATTAGGTTCCAGTTCGGGTGTGTAAATGTATTCGGCACAAATTTTTTTACTTCGTTTACGGAATAGCCCCATAGCTCTTGTCTATTCGCCGGCGTATAGCTATCAAGCTGTTCTTGGGCGTTTGTTCGCTGTTTTACTGTATCTGTCTTTTGTATAGTAATCGTTTGAGGGATTACCTGTGACTGTGTAATTTTCATTCAATACCTCCGAGTAAAGTTTACTTATTACTAATATCGGAAATTATTGGTGATTTGTAATTTTTAAAGATAAATTGTGGACCTTCGATGAATAGATATTATTATACAAATGCATTCAAAATAACGTTCCCAAATAAAAGTTTGGAAATACATCAAAAAGCCACAAAATGTTGTTAGATCAACGTTTTGTGTTTTTTCTAATGAACATTATTTATACAGCGTTTTATGCAAGGGGTGCAAACATTACAATAAAACATTCATGTGCTTCGTGCTCCTAACCCATGCATTTTTTCAGACAATAAGGGCTGCGAATAAAATATGGCATTTCTTGTTGTCCTGAATAGAATAGGCACGTTCAAGTTTGTTTAATCCAAAGAAAAAACTTTCAATTGCCCAACGAGATTTAAAGAGCGGATGTTTAATCGTTCCATATTGTGCAGGGGAGGTTATCGAAGAAATAGCTAAAGATTTACTTGTTAAATAATTGGATTGAAAAAGTTGCTAAATTTATATACAATTCAACTATATCATAAGTAAAGGGAGATGAACTCTTGATGGCATGTATTGTGTTAGAAGTTTTAAAAGGATCAATGAAGCAAAAAATTAGCAAGGGTTCAGTAGAATAACCCTTACTGCTGTTCCCTGCGTATTAATTGAGGGATAAAAATGATAGAGCATTATATTGAAAATTTTCTAACAGGTGATAAAATCGTTTTACGTAAAATTACAAAAGATGATTATGAAAATTTCTATGGAATTGAAGATGTGGTGGAAAGTCGATTATTAATGAATGACGGGATTCCATTTCCACCAACTAAAAGTGACCATGAAAAGTTTCTAAGTGAAGTAAATCCTGAAAAAGATGAATATATATTCGGGATTGAGCTGAAAGAAGAGAAAATCTTTATTGGGACGATATCTGTTTACTCAGTGAATTGGAAAAACAGCTCTTGTCATGTTGGCGTTTCCATTGGGACCGCATACCAAGGGAAAGGCTATGGAACAGATTCGATGAAGGTATTGATCGACTTTATATTCAATTATATGAATTTAAATAAAGTGAAACTTCAGGTATTTAGTTTTAATAAAAGAGCAGTTGCTTCTTATGAAAAATGTGGGTTTTCTTTGGAAGGGACTTTAAAAGAAGAACTATTTAGATTTGGCAGATTTTACGATATTTATTATATGGGATTGCTTAGAAAAGATTGGGTTACTTTACAGAGTTAAATATTGTTCAGTAAGCAAGTAATAACTTAATAACAAACATTATTAAAGTGTCCTCTTTTGAGGATGCTTTTTCTTTTGCACAAAAGTAGGTGAAACGCCATTATTCACTAATACAACGGATATGGATAAATTGTTAGAATCGTTAACTAGTGATATTAGTAAAAAAAAAATTTGTCATGGTCAACGTTGAAATTATAATCAATTAAGCAGTGTATCAATACGCAGAAGCTGATGGGGAGCTTTGCTATGAATATTAAAGAAAGTGTACTGGCAGTTGCTAAGCATTAAGAGCCGTATTTGTAGGGGAATATAGTAAGGCTGTAGAACGTTTAAATAGTAAGTTGATAAAGTATATGGTGAACCATCATTAGATAATTGGCTGGAATGATAAATGGAAATAGTTATCCAAATGAAAGTGTTATGAAGTATTATTAAATTACAAAGTAGATTAGTGGAAGTATGGTCTGATAGGAGTCATAAGATATGAAGCGATTAGTATTTAGTTGATTTTATTGGCTATGTGTTTTTTAACTACAGACTCACCAGGTTAGAGTGTTATCGAATTATTAAAATAACAAAGCAGGGGAGTTGAAGAAGTAATAAAAAAGTTCGATTTTTATAAAAAACGGATTTCTATAATTCGTTATTGGAGGAAAAGATGATTAGAGATAAAATTGATAAAATCTTAGACTGTTTACCAGAGGAAGAATTAGAAAATGTTTATTGGTCAATAGTTTTTATCCAAGAAGATTATAAATTTAAACAAAACTTACGTGAAAAAGGTGTAGTCATAGAATTAGTTAATGAACCAGAGAAAATTTATGATTTTTGGGATAAGACATTCGCACAAAATATTAGTAAAGAATTAAAAGAAGAAATAAATTATGAACAGTTTAAATGGCATATTTTCAGTTATGAGAAGCAAGAATGCTTAGAAAAAGAAGTTGCCAGAAAAGCATTTGATACTTTATCTAAACAAGAATTTTATGTAATGTATCAAGGTTCACCAATAATATTCCTTTATACAAATGCTAATGAAGTGATATCAAGGGATTTTGATACTCAACAAGATGTATATATATTTGATAAAAACTTTACTTGGACATATGTTCAGACACATGAATCAATGTGTGGTCCATATCTTTATAAGATAAATTGAAATTAAGATTTACAGTGGCGGGAACAATTTTGAATGTTATTACTGACTAACTAAGGGCATAGTTTTCTTATTGTGCTAATGAGGGCTTTACTTAAATAAACCATACAAGATTATTCCGTGATAGGGAGTTTTTTAAAGAGGGAGGTATGAAAAAATAGGTAAGAAAAAGTTGGAAAAGAGACTGTCTTATTTATATTCAGGAGAATTATCTGCGACAATTTTGTTTATTTTTGTTAGTTATTATGTTGATAGGGCTTTTCCTAATTTGCAATTATATTCACTGTATTCTTTTTGGATATCATTTTTTCTTTTAGAATTTCTTTTACTGCAAGGGACTATTTATTGGTATTCGAAATTAAAGCGATTAAGATTTGAAAATATGTCTATGACACCTGTATGGATAGTTAGACTATTAAAACGCTTAAAATTAATTAATATTATCTTAGTTTTTGTTTCAATTGTTATGTTCGTAATTGATTTCGTGCAATTTTATTCTTCGCTACCTATAAAAGGATTGATAACTGCAGCTTTTATTTATATTTTTGCAGTTTTGGAATTTATCAATTACTTTTACATTCAACTTTCATATGACAATATCTCTGATATTAAATATTTATTGAAAACAAAAAAACTAAAGCAATCCTGTATACGTAAAGATTTTCAAAGAATTTTATAAGTTAAGATATATACTAACCAATTTACTATTTGACTAACGAATGCTTCGTATAGAGGCTGAGTTAAGTGATAAAAAAGTCCGAAAAGCAATGGATAATGCAAATCGAGAGAATATTCAAAAGACGATTGTGCTTGGTGAAAGTGAATTGACTAAAAAAAGGAAATTTTTCTTTATTTTGAAGAGATTCATTTTGACGAAAATATATAAGGGTAACATGTAACTTTTGGTCTTCATAGAATCACGATTAATGAAGAAGAAATAAAACTGTTCTCCTTTTATTTAATTGTTTATGTAATTTAATCTGTACCATGTATGTTCGCATGTTTGCTTGCTTTAGAAATGAAAATGTTCTGGAGTTAGTTTGAAATTGCCGAGGTTGTGTAAATCACACAACCTCGGCAATTTCATTTTTCTAGTTTTTAGATTTTATAATTCTAGCCTTTCAACTAAAGGGATTCCAATTTTCTTAAGCAAGAAAGATAAAAGTTTCCAATAACACCTTTTATAGAAGGGAAGATGGTTGACGTAGAGGGCTGTATATTCAGGTGTTCCTACACCGCTTCTAGCCTTTTTAAAGTGACCAGCGCCTGCACTTTGATGATATAAAAATTTATTGTCTAGAGCTAATGTTGTGTTTAAGTGTCTCAGAATTCTATAGAGTTGGTATTTCGGAAATAATGAAAGATTGTAACCGTAAATCGGATTTGTCATCATATTGCTTAACACAAAGGTTCCAGAAATAGCTTCTAATTGACCGTTGATTTTAACTCCTTGAAAAATGAACAAATTCTTTTTCAGCATCTTTTCAATGAATGTATAGGTGAATTGTGGGTTTAAATCAGAGTACTTTTCTATATATAATTGATGATAAAGCTCAACGATTCTTTCAATATCTGCTGTTGCTAATTCTTTATTAGAAACAATCGTCATATCCTTGGTTAAACATTTCTCATCATGTTTTCGTTTTTTTCTTTCACTTTTAGTAGGTGTATTTAGTCTTTCGTTCGTAGATATGTAAATATAGCGACTAGGTAATAAAACAAACCCCTCTTTTTCAAACCCCTCCATCATATTTTTATGACAAATTTCATTTATAGATCGAAAGCCAAGTTGGTGTTTGGGAAAATGTTTAATCAGCAACTCCCTTAATATAAAAATTTCCTCTGCTGTTAAAGACGTTATTAGGTTTGTGGAAAGGCAATAATTGTTAATATAAACGATTTTATTCATTTCCATTTTCTTTGCTATATAGCCAAATTGATTAATAATAGCTTTAAGAACAACTCTTAACGGTTTTGAAGAAATAAAGCGCAATTCTTCCTTTGCATAGGAAATATAATGCGTATATGGTGAACAAACATATGAATTTTCGTAGGTGCTGTCATTGATTGTACAGGGTATTAATTTACGTCCAATTGCTGCAAAAAAAATGTCTGTTTCTACGTTTTGGATATAAGCTGCTGTGTCAGTAATCATATCTTCGAAATACTCTTGTAAAAATGCTCCGTTTTCATAGAAATGCCAATCTAATTCATGCATATTATTGTTGTTAAATAGAGTGCCTTTATCATCATTCAGCATTTTGAACAACCTCTTTAACTGCCATTTTATTTTCAATCCGTTTCAGTTTTGTTAATTGGTCTTGTTCTTCATATGGATTGAAAGTGATAAAAGGGCAGTGGTAGTTTTCTTGTAAATAGACCATTAAATTTGCTTGAATGCTTTGTTCAGTTTCTTGTCGTCGCTCTTCATCAAACACTAAACATTGGACCTCGATTTTATTTTCGCTATGTTGAATAACTCTATATTCTTTTAGGTTTTCCGAAGCGGTAATACAAGCTCGTCGAATAAAATCAGGAAAAACGTATGCTAGATGATCATGGTGTCTATCTTTTAAAATAAATAAGTCATCCATACGTCCCTCAATTTGTTCAATCGCCAACATTGAAGAGCCACAAGGGCAAGGCTCGGATTTTATTGTGAGAATATCGTTTAAACGATAACGAATAATGGGCTGTGTACGTCTTCTAAAATCAGTGATAATCGGAAAAAATTTCGTTTTCTCCGAATTTAAGAATTCTTTTTCGATATAAACGATATCTTCATTTAAATGAATCGTTCCATGTGAGCAAGAACATCCTAGGAAACCCTCTGTACATTGATAGACTTGATGAACCTTTTGTTGAAATATATTTTCAATGAATACTTGGTCTAAAGGGTCCAAAACTTCTGCCATTGTAATAATTTTGATAGGTTGTATGGCTAGTTTATTTTCTTTTACAGCTTGAGCCAAGCGTCTAACAATTGAAGGAGGTGCTGCAATAATCGTTGGTTGATAGGCATTTAATCTTTTTATATGGGATTCAAAGCTATCTAGTAAATCAAAAAATGAAAATTCTATTTTTTTATTATTTACAGACTCATACAAATTGCTGTTTGCACGTAGAAAGAAGGCAATTTTTTCTTTGTTTTTAAAACCATTAGGCAGCAATTTCGCCAAAATCGTCCCTGCCCAGGCTGTTTGTTCTTCTTCTGAAACTAAGAAAATCCCTCTATTTCCAGACGTTCCAGATGATAATCCTACAGTAATATTACCGATTTTTGGGGAAAAATCTCGATTTTCTTCAGCATTTAAGGCAACCCCGAAAGCCTCTTCTTTTAAAACGCCTTTTGTATTAAGGGCATTGAAGTGATCCATCATTATTTGTTTATCCATAAAAGGATAGTGAGTTATGTCATTATATGCTTTTAACTCCAACTCTCTATAATAGGGTGAATGTTTATTTATCCATAAAAGGTGTTTTTGTAATTGCTTGCTCTGCCATTGTCGAAAGGACTGTGGTGAGTATTTTTGTATGTGTTTCACTTTTAAATAGTTTTGTAGAATTTTAATGACCTTCATCATTTTTAACCTCTTCGCCTATTTATTGAAATGGTTCTTCGCAATGAGTAGGAATAATTTTAATTTTTTTGTCCAATGAATGCAATTGCACCATTTTTTCAAAGTTTTCTTTGTATTCTTTAGCGTTATCCATAATTATATAGGCTAATTTACTAGGAGGACGATTCTCCCTATAGCCAACACTTCTCCAAACAGCATCCGCGATTAAAAAAATGGTTTCCTTTTTGTCACTTTCAAAAATCAAGCCAAATTGCCCTTTTGCATGCCCTGATAAATTAATGGCAATACAACTCCCATCACCAAATATATCAAAAAGAGGTTTTTGAAAAATGTCAATAATTGTGTTGATGGATGGATTACCGATTTGAGTTATTTTTGAATCTTCTATAAAAGAAACGCGTTCTTCAAAATCAGCAGGTAATAGATTGGGGATATAGGCAGATAATACAGCACCTATATCTTTTTTTTTTTTTATTGAAAGATAGGCTTCTTTAGAGCAGATAAATTGACTGTTAGGAAAATCTTTTAATCCACACATATGATCGGCATGGAAATGGCTCAAAAAAATATATTGAATATCATCCGCAAAAATGTTTTCTTGCGCTAGTTGTGCTAGGATGCTGTCTTCGGGCTTTATATAGACAGGCGTGATCTTAGCATATATGGAATAAGGGAATCTTTTCGTTTCTTCATAAAAACGCTCTGTATACCCAGTGTCAAATAAAATATAGCCTTTATTCGGATGTTTTAATAGAGCAACCATAGCAGGAAATTTCATCTCATAGGATGCTTCTCCTTTTAAAGCTATTTTTGCATTATGCGTACAGTACCCTGTATGAAATAATTTATAGCTAATCATTTTGAGTTTTCCACCATTCTGCGAATAGATGGATCCCTTCTTCAACAGAAATGCGTGGTTCATAGCCTAAATCTGTTTTAGCGGCATCTATATTTAAAGTTTGAGAGTGAGCTAATACTGTCACCGTATAAGGTGTGATGATAGGTTCCTTTTTAATCTGGAAGATTCGATATGCTTTTTCTAAAAGATTAGCAACTAGTAATATACTATTGTATTTCAATTCTTTTTTCCTCATAGGCTGGTTCAGCATATTAAAGACTTTTTCTAGAATTTCGCCTAAATACACTGGCTCACCATTTGTGATGTTATATTTTTTACCAAAGGTTTTTTCATCCGAATCTAGACAAAGACATAAGACATCTACAACATTTTCAACATATGTAATATCTGTTAATACCTTTCCCTCGTTTATAAAGGGTACGCCAGATTTTTGATTGGCCTTGATTAATCTAGGAATTATGGCATTATCACCAGGACCAAATAACGCGCGAGGCCTTATGGTGATGGTAGCTAACCCTTTTTTAAAAGCTTCATCGACCACCTCTTCGGCTTTTCTTTTTGTGTCAGCATAATAGTTTATTGCAGGATTAGGCAATACACTGTCTTCTCTAACATCTATTTTGGATCGATCTTGCAAATTAAAATATATACTCGGTGTGGAAACATGAACAAACCTTTTTATATTGTGCAAAAGGGCAGCATCAACCATGTTTTGTGTACCGACTACATTAGATGTATAGAAATCCTCGTATTTACCCCAAACAGAAGAAAGTGCTCCGCAATGGATAACAACATCTTGGTTCTGCATAGCATTGAAGATCCCTTTTCTATCCTCTAAAGAAAGGGAAATAAATCGGACATCTTTAGGAAGTGTTTTTCCAATTGTTTTATTACGTCCAATAGCAGTCACATTAAACCCTTTAGCAACGAGCCTTTTTACAACATGCTGTCCTAAAAAGCCTGTTGCCCCTGTAACCAAAATATTACTCATTTAAAAATTCCCCTCCTCTCCATTCCATTCGATATCCAAGGTACTCATTTGATAACTAGAGATTTTTCTTCTCTTCGCTTCCTTTAATAAATAAAAAAAACTACTTATTTGGCCAAAGAACGGCTTCCTATCTTTTGAATTCCATACAATATCCTTCCCTTTCGCCATTTTACGAATTTGTTTAAAGAAATTTTTCGAGAGCAATGTTTGTAGCATGGCTAAGCCTAACATGGTTGTCTCTGTCCCAATAATATAGGAAGCAGTGTTATTTTCGTGCTTTTGAAGAGGAAAGAGACAAATACCGCTAGTTGTTCTAGGGTTGCATTCTATTGGGTAAAATTCTCCCTTGTTCGTCATAATTAAATCAAATGCAATTTGGCCAGTATATTGGTATTTTTCAATGTAAAGCTTCATGAATTCTTCCAATTTAGCATTACGAAAAGGCTCAAAATAAATGGTAGCACCAAGCCCAACCTGATCATTTGTTTGATAAGCGCTATAGTATTTCAAAAAGCCTTTGTCTGCTATAGCATACGTACAAATTTGTATACCCTCGATTTTTTCTTGGATAATCCAAATCGTTTTTTTTACATATAGATATTCAATTATTTCATGCTCTTTCTTAAAAGCAACTTCAGTTCCAAATCTTGAATAAGCTGGCTTACATACATATTCATGGCTTAAGTTAATGTGGTTAGCTTTTAGAATACTGGCAATCTCTGCTTTAGAGTGAATAGTAGTTGTATCGATTACTACAGTAAAAGGGGCAGTTATATATTTACTAAAAAAACCACTTAACGTGTTGATAAACAAGCCTTTATGGTGAAAGACGTTAATTTTTTCTAACGGTTCGCAAAAGACCCGACAATATTGAGAAAGCTGTTCATAGCCATAGGCAATATGAAACACTTCTTCACAGGTTGGTATTAATAAATCAATGTTGTTTTCTTGAATGATTTTAATTAAATCTTGAATATAGGCATCACGATTTCTTTTAGGTGAACAAACATGAAAGTTTTTTTCAAATAGGTTAGAGTGCATACATAGGTGCTGAGGTAAACTTTCAACCATAAATAAGGTCTTGCCTTGCTGCTTTAACAAACGGGCAAAATAATAAGTGGCAGGGGCACGCCCGCCTGTCAGTAGAATATTAGTATTCAAATACAACTCCTCCGATAGAAAGTCCTGCCGATGTTCCAATAAGCATAATTTTATTTCCGCGTTGGATTTTATTTTGCACAATGGCTTCATGTAAAGCTATTGGAATACTTGAGGCAATCGTGTTTCCATGATTATGAATAATGTTCATGAACTTAGCCTCTTCGATTCCCAATTTATTTCTTAAAATTCTCATTGCCATACCGCTTGCCTGGTGTGGGACAACTAAATCGATATCATCCATTGTACAATTAGATGTAGCTAATAATTTCTCCATAAAAGCGCCAATATTTTTGGAAGATAATTTAAAAACGGATTTCCCATTCATATCAAATAAAAAGTCGGTTTCATGTGCCTTAGGATTAGTAGGATGTAATTTTGTGCCTCCACCTCTAATTTCGGTATTATGTGCTCCTTCACTAAATGTTTCCATATGACCAGATAGTACTTTAGAAGTTTCATTTTCAGGTGTTTTTGTGATGACGACAGCAGCAGCGCCATCTCCAAATAAAATGGCATTTTCTTTAGCGTCCCAATTTAATCCTACTGAGGCAATATCGCTAGATACTAGAAGCACGTTTCTATATCTTTCACAATGTATTAAATAGGAAATCGTATCCAATCCTGTGACGAAGCTTAAACATGTAGAGTTAATATCAAAACAAGGAATTTTAGAATCACTTAAACCTAATTGCTTTTGAACGAGTGCCGCGTTACATGGAATAGGCTGTTCCATTGTTCCGCTAACACTTACAATACAATCAATATCTTTTTTATGTAAACCCGAAGCTTTAATCGCTTCCATTGCTGCATAAGTCGCCATTTCAGAAGCTGTTTCATTTACAATGAAAGACCGCATAACAACACCTGATTTTTGTTCTACCCAACCTGCTTTTACCCCTAATAATTCATCTATTTCACGCGCATATACTTTTTTACTTGGTAAATATTTTCCTGTACCTAAGATTTTCACGTGTCTTATTTGAGACATAAATATTTCCTCCCCTCTTAAGTAAAAAAGTTTACGCTACAAACCAAGAAGAGTAAAACCCATTTTACTGGTAATATTTACGGAATCGATAATTAAGGGAGATGTGCTGTATAACTAAACGAAGGGAATTAAGTTCGTATGGTGAAAAGATGCTCATAAGAAATTTAAGTATAAGGGGAGGTTTTTAGCATGCATTTATTTTTGCATGCTTCATTTTCATTTGTAACATTTTTTTGTGTGTTTTTAGGATTTCTTTTAGATTAGAAGAGCGATAACGAAGCAGAAAAGGATTAGCTTCTTTTTATTCTTCCTACCTAAGATTACTTTATAAATTAGTATAGTTTATATGAAAAATGGAAAGAAATATGTGTAAATTGTAGGAGTTGATAGCTATGGAATTTTATAAAGATGTAGAAATTTACTGTTACAGCTGTCGTAAAAAGACTATATTTACATGTAAAGATATGAATGGAAAAAAAGGCGTAGACAGTCACTGTAGTGAATGTTCAGTTATTTGGTTTGAATGGCAAAACCGAGCAGTGGAGAGAGAAATGGAAAAGTGGGTTGAATATAACCAAAAACTTGTAAATTAACTTATTTCTATTTTCGATATTCATTAGAGGCTGCCATAAAAGTTCATTTCGATGGACAGCCCCTTGTATATTTAATTAAACGTATAAATATCAACAAAACAATGTACATCTTAGTCCGGATATAGTCTATATAAAGCTTTTATTCACGAATATTATTTAAAATTTCGTAAATACAAGTAATAGGAGGTAAGCATCATAGTTCCCTGCTATAATGTACATAAAAGGGATATTTTTGGGGTCTAACGTTGGTCATTAATATTTGTACCGCAACAAATGAGGATTATTTTGCTTTGAATAATCTTGTAAAAGAAGGGCATGAAGAACATGTAATTGAAGAACCAACTGTTTTCAAAAGTGTCGGATCTGTTATGCCTGAATCTTATTTCAAAGAACAGTTTAAAGATAACAACAGTAATATTTTTGTAGCAAAGAACAATGAATTAGTTATAGGTTTTGCTGTAATCAGCATTGAATCTTCTCCAACCTTTCCATCTTTGGTTCAGCGTAAATATGCTTATATACATGATTTTGGTGTAAAAAAGGAAATTCAAAAGCAAGGTATTGGAAAATTGCTATTTGAAAGTTGTAAAGAATGGGCAAAAGCAAGAGGAGCTTTATCTATTGAATTAAATGTTTGGGACTTCAATACAAATGCAATTGAATTCTATAAACATTTAGGGATGGAAAGTATAAGTAGAAAAATGAAGATAAATGTTTAATTTGGATTAGAATGTTCAGCTGATATTGACTCATAGATTAACAATTTATTTCACTGAATATTTTACCAATGAATAAAAGCAAGTCTTCCAATTGTCCTAACTTGAAGTAAGGATGCTGCAAAGCGTGGAAAGTTGTGAATGATTGATTTTTCATAATTTAATTAATTAAAAGGAGTTTATTTATGGCTATATTAAAGGATCATTCTAGCAAACCCAGTTGTGAAGTTGAAATAAAATTAAAATTAGTTAATGATGGGAGTGTAAAATTTCGTATTGATTTTCGCACTGGTCCTGCTTTTCCAGAGATACATACAGAAATCTCTTGCTTAAAAAGAGATTTTCTAAAATTATTAGATGATCTAAAACAAATTGATCATACACATCTAAGTATGCTTGAACCCCATGATCCAGGTTTGTGTATTTATCATATTCCTGAATATGGTACCTATTATTATCCTGAGTATGGACTGTTCCAAGCTCCTGAACATGAAAGAGAGGAAAATGAGCCTCGTTTTAAATTAATTTTTGTATTAGATGCAAAGGAAAAGAATAATTATGGTTTAAGAGAATGTGGTCCAGCGTTATGTCTAATAGTAAAAATGGAACAAATTAATCAGTTTGTAGATAGCTTGAAATTGGAAGTAACTAATTTTTCAAATATATAAATATGCATTTTAAAAGTGAGTATAATATTATAAAGGTATTAAACTTCTGATACTTAGAAAATAATAAATCAATGCATTTATCTTTATTCAGCAGAATACTCCCACCTCTATAGGTGGCGAGATGAATGCGATTTTTTTCCTATTCAGTGGGCGTACAAACGCCCGCTGAATCAAGATAAAGCCCCTAGCGGATGTCACGGATTTTGAAGAGGAGCTTTTCGAGCGAGCTCGAAAAAAATCCGGACGCAATTACGCTGGGGCGTAATTGATTTTTGTTCAGTATTTGTTTAGTACGATGTAGTATGCTATTTATGTAATCTTGTCAAAGTCTTATTTCTAGAAACAGCAGAGGGGACTAGGTATTTCATTCATTTTGAACCTAGTCCTTTTTGTTGTTTCATTTTATGAATTGTGATTTCGTTAATTTTGTTGGATCAGGTACTTATTGTATGAGTACCTGATTCATTTGTATAGAGTCATTCTAATCCATTAGTGGGAAGGAAATATGAAGTAATGTAGTACTGATAAATGTAAGATTTTGTTATGATATAAGAAAGAGTGAGCCATAAGAAAAACTACCAATCCAATTCAATAAGGTGGGGAAATTATGAAAATAGCAGTTTTATCAGATATTCATGGCAATAAAGATGCATTAAAGGCGGTATTAGCGGATATACAATACCGAAATATTGATTGTATCTATAATTTGGGGGATATTCTGTATGGGCCACTTTTCCCGTTAGAAACATATGACTTACTAAAGACGATGGACATAAAAAATGTTAGTGGTAATTGCGATCGTATGTTGTTACAAGCATCATCAGATAATCCAACTGCGCAATATGTAATAGATATATTGGAAAATGAGCATAAAAATTGGTTAAACAATCTGCCATTTTCCATTCAGACAGAAGATTTTTATTTCTGTCATGCCTCTCCAGAAAGTGACGAACAGTATTTATTGCATGATATAACGCTCAACGGTGCAATTTTTAAGCAGCCACAGGATATAATGAATCTAGTCAAGGAAATTCCACAAAATATCATATTTTGTGGTCATTCTCATTTACCAGCCATTGTTTATTTACCAAATGGCAAAGTTATAGTTAATCCTGGAAGTGTCGGTTTGCCTGCATATGAGGAAGATGAACCCTTCTATTATAAAATGGAATCGGGGACACCCTTTGCTAATTATACAATTGTGGAAAAATGTGATGGTAGATGGATTTTTGAGCAGATAAATATTACTTATGATGTGACAGATGTTATAAGGCAAAGTGAAAAACTAAAGAGACCTGATTGGGCACGAGCATTAACATTTGGACATGTTTAGAAAATCAAGCTGCAAAATCATTATTTGCAGCTTGAGCGGTGCTAATTAGATTTTAAAGTACGGTCTTTTTCTATAAGTGCTTTGAACAGATTTTTCTTTTGAATAAAGAGAATAACGGAAGCTTGAATCGTCATGGCTACTATTAGCAAGATAAAGTGTGAATTGTGATAGAAGAAGAAGGACATAAAATAAAAAATCGGTGCTGATGATAAGTATGAAATATATTGATTTTTAGTGACCACATAGATAATAGTAGAAAGGCAAGTTGTTACTAGTAGAAGCTCAAGTACAATTCCAATGGAAGCGCTATCCATGTAATATTGTAATTCATCAATAATCGCCATATTTAAACCCCCTTATAAAGTAATTAAATTGTAACATATTAACAATTGCGGGTGTGCTATTTTGTGGGAATTTTCTATAAAAAATACTCCTATTAGCTAAACGCGATTTGTCTACCTAATAGGAGTATACTGTTTTTGTTGAGTTACCTGATTAGATTTCTTCTTGAAAATAAATTTTATAATACTTGCGATTTGTGGCTTCATCATAGCCTACTTCGATTAGCTCATCTACCTGCTCGATATTTTGTACATTGACCTGAATTTCAATATTGGAATCAAGCTTTATTTTACGTTTATATTTCTTTTCGGCTTTTTCAAGTGCACTTTCAGAAATGATCGTTTCATAGGGTTTTACAGAATTTATAATTATATCTCTTTGTGTGGAATCGGTCTTATCGAATACCGTTTCGATATATTCATTAACTTGAAACTCATCTTCATTTCTAAAGTAATCTAGCGTTTTATTTAATAACCCCAGCTTTTCTGTATTTGAAAAATTGTCCTCTTTAAGAATATACTTTTTACATTCTGTTAACGCCAAATTCGTTTTGTGATAATGCTCATCCGCTGCCTTAATCTTTAAAAAGCGTTCCTGCCAATAGACAACATCCTCTTTTCTCTTCGTTTTCATAAATACAGCAGGTACTTGCTCCTCACCCATATCCACGATGATGACCATATTATTGATTTTCTTTACATTAATGCCGTCAATACCATGGATAATCATTTTGTTTTGATCGTTCTTAACATCTAAAAACATTTCTTTCTCATCAATTTTGACAATGGCAACAATTTTTTTTGCTTCATTCATGAAGAAGCAATTGTCAAACAAGCCGATAAATAATTCACCGCTTTTAATATTAGGATGCTGAGAGACACTATGTAAATGTGTGGCAATGTTTTTGGATTGCTCAAGAAAGCTTTTTTCCTCTTTGAAAATAGCACTTACATATGTAAATACCTCATTTAAGGCAATATCAGTTTCATGAAAAAATTCATATTGCTGCTCTAAATCGATTTTGCTAAATGCTAGTTGTGTAAAAGCTGCTTCTAGCATGACCTCGGGTTGTGTAAATGCTTCCTCACCTAGCACAAGTGAGTCACTTATAAAATGGATGATATACTGTGCTAATTTACTTTCACTGACTTCTAGCATATTTCTTCACCTTCTATTTATTCAATGTAGATAATATACCTAAAGAAAGTTAAACAAGCAAATGGATTATAATTACAATGTATTAAAAGCAACAAAAAAACTGATGTTTCGGGATTTAGCTATAGCTTAAGAATTAAATATCCAAAAGTGTAGGAAAAGGTTAAAAAGAATTGGGATCAAACCTTTGGATATACGAGGTAAATAAAAATGATTATAGATCAGGCGATTAACCGCATTGTTCTATAGTCTTTTTGTTTTTTTGAAATAAATGGGACTATACTAAAAATCATTATCAATGTGGACTTAAGAGGATAGATAGAAAAGATTGACTTACATTTGACTATTGTGATAGTCTGAAAGTGTCGACAGACTATTGCAATAGTCAAAAAAGGAGTAATGCATATGCAAGTAAAACTTTTTGATTCTGAATTAAAGGTAATGGATGTTTTATGGAGGGAAAAAGAGCAATTAACAGCAAGTCAAATTGTAAAAATTTTAAAAGAGGAAGTAGGGTGGAATCGTAATACAACATATACAGTCATTAAAAAATGTATAGAAAAAGGGGTTATTGAACGACAAGAGCCTAATTTTATTTGCAAAGCTCTTATTTCAAAGGAAGAGGTTCAAGAGCAGGAGACATCAGAGTTGATTAGTAAGCTTTTTGATGGCTCACCAGAGCAATTTTTTTCTGCGTTTATTCATCATAAGGGACTTACTAAAGATCAAATAACTGAATTGAAAAAAATAGTGGATGAATACGAATGAGGTGATGAATTTGGATTTAGTCCGTATGAGCCTAACAGCAAGTGTAATGATAGTGATTATATTAGTTCTCCGTAAAATGATGATTAATAAGCTTCCTAAAAGAACTTTTCATATTTTATGGCTTGGAGTGCTTTTTATCTTACTAAATCCCTTTACTATCACATCACCAATAAGTGTGGAATCACTTTGGGATTTAATTATAAAGAATGTTGGTACTACCCAGCAATATTTTATGTATGAGATAGATAAAGAACCTCAACTGGTAAATAAATCCTATTCACTTGGGCTCCATCATTGGATATGGTTAGCGGGAGTTTTAGTAATTGCAGGATATTTCACAATCCAATATAGGGCGAGTATTCGTATTTTTCATACAGCACTTCCATTGAATAATAATCCTGTATTAGATCAAATGCTGAATAAACAAAGCACTAAACGCCAAATTGAATTTTTTTACAGTGATCAGCTTTTTACACCAATTACCTGTGGGCTACTAAAGCCAAAAATTATTTTCCCAAAGAATTTTGACTTTAATAATGAGCAAAAATTAAATTTTGTACTAACACATGAGATCGTTCATATAAAACGCTTTGATACATTATGGAAGCTGCTGTTGCTGTTTGCTTTATGCTTGCACTGGTTTAATCCATTTGTTTGGATCATGTATAGATTTGCAATTCGTGATATAGAGCTTTCCTGTGACGAACATGTTTTAATGAAATTTGGATATAACAAACGCAAAGAATATGCACTGACATTAATACAGGCTATTCAGCCAACTAGTCAGCTTCACTCATTCTATAACGCATTTAATATGCATTCAACAAAAGAAAGGATTGAATCTATTATGAAATATAAGAAGGCAACGCTTACCACTACGTTAATGGGGCTTGCATTTGCTGTTGGAGTTACGACTGTCTTTGCAACAACAGCTCCAAGTAAAGATATTTCCTCAAAGCCCTCTGATTCAGCATTGGTAGCACAAAACACACCTAAGCTAATAGAAGAGAACAACATAGAAGCTAGCGATAAAAGTAAGAAACAGGATCAAGTAGGTGAAGCTAATGAAGCTTTAAGGAATCAAGAACAGGAAACACCTATGCTTCAACCTGATGCAGAGGCAAGAGTTGATGCGAATGGAACTGTCACGATAACAGATTTACGAAATGGAGAAGAAATGGTGACAACAATAAATGCCATTCGTCAACAGGGAGGATAT
Organism: Lysinibacillus sp. FW301-JW8; assembly: GCF_058788755.1. Classification (NCBI taxonomy): domain Bacteria; kingdom Bacillati; phylum Bacillota; class Bacilli; order Caryophanales; family Bacillaceae; genus Lysinibacillus; species Lysinibacillus sp. FW301-JW8. The sequence continues at coordinate 1,376 of NZ_JBYTBB010000077.1, read as the reverse complement.
TATTACCTAAAGGATCGAAATGGTCAGGAAAGCGGTTTGAAATTGAAATTAGATGAGGATTTATTAATTTTTGAAAAATAATAATAGAGATACAAATTATAAATATTAGGGCTAAATAGTCGTCTCGAAACTTCGAATTCTTACAAGGTTTCGAGACTTTTTATAGGGTATTTTAGCGGTCATATTCATAGTCATAAGGTACATCCTTGCTCCCACAGCCTGCAAGAAGAAACGAGAGAGAAAGTAATAGAATCATACTAACTACAAATTTTTTCATTTCAGTTAACACTCCTTTACATAAATGCTTATTTAAAAAGGCAGATTGTTTTTCACTTTACAATTATAGTGTAATTGGATTGACTTCATAAGTACATATTTATCCCATATCAATTAAGCCAAGGCGAAATTGATTTTGATGTCGACCACTTTTTACTAGTAGAGTTTGTAATTCTTCTTTTTGGGATAGACTTTTAGCGAGTAATAGGAAGGAGGGTTCAAAATTGTTACAATTTGATTCAAAGATAGTGGGAAAAGAAATTGGCTTTGGCTATTTACGTGATAAAATAGAGGGTCGTGGATTTACCATTGGTGGTAACTGGGAGTATTATAAAGGAAGCTTTGATACGGTATTGTGGAAAGAGGGCGGAGAGACAATTTATTTACGTGTGCCTTTTATTGTAACAGAAGGAGAGCTGGATAACGAAGATGCCAAAATACGCTTTCAAAGCCCATTTGTCATCAAGCATGTAGCAAATGTTGGCTTAGATTATGATGAGGGCTCTTTATTGGATGCTTCAGGAGTAAGCCAATTTCAGACACCGATAGACAAGGATGCGCACATTCATGATAAAAGTAGATGGATAAGTGCTGGTGAACAGGTTGTGGAAAAAAGAGTGCTTCCATACTTTCATTAATATAGGGGATGGACTTAGATATATAATAATATCTCTTAGCATCGTTTTAAGTCTTTTATCCTTCATTAAATTTAGTACGTAATAATCAAAAAAGAAAATTTAATTGTCAGAAAAAATTACCAATATTATAATAGAGCTAATTAATACTACTAAATGAGGTGAGTTAATGGGAAAAGCAGCTAGTGATGATTTTCTTCAATCATATCAAAAATTGCAGCAAGAACGGCTCATCGATCGAAAAGAAGAATATTTAGAGGTGCTGGAAAAAACAAAGGCTAAAGGCGAGATATTAGATTTTGATTCCTTAGTAGATATAGTAGAAGAGACGTCTAAATGACGTCTCATAGTGTTGAAAAACTAATTGGTCAAGGGACTCTTTGTGAATACTACTAAGTCAAATGAAGGTGATTTCCGTTCCAGGCTACTCGCTTTCCTGTGGGCGAGCGACGAGCCGCTTCCTGC
>NZ_JBYTBB010000076.1:0-24518 GCF_058788755.1 Lysinibacillus sp. FW301-JW8 | reverse complement strand
CGGAGATCACCTTCATTTGACTTAGGAGTGTTCACAAAGAGTACCTTGACCATTTAGTTTTTCAACACTATGAAAAACCTCTATTCGATGTCAATGAATGTCTCAAAACACTACTAATCAAATTATGAATCATAATACAATTTTCACCACTATTTTTTAAATAATAATTACATGGGAATATTTTACTTAATTTAATGTAACCAATTATATATTTATTTTAATATCAAAATATTTTTAAAATTTAAATCACAAATATGTTATACTACACTTTAAGTGAATAAGTTTTGCAAAATAAAGGTACTTAAAACTTAAGTTTAAAAGGGAATTCGGTAAAAGCCGAAGCTGTTTCCGCAACTGTAAGTGCAAAAACCGTCAGAGTATACCACTGTTGAATGAAGAAAAATGCTTCTAGTAAATGGGAAGGTTCTGAAAAAGGTGCACAAGCCAGGAGACCTGCCTTTATTTCATCGTATTAACTCTCTTCGGAATTAAAGAGAACTTATGGCAAATAAACGGATAGATATGATATTTTCATATGTTTTTTCTTATTGTTTACCGATGTTTCTTTTATTTTAAAAGAGATATCGGTTTTTTGCTGTGGGAGTTAATGGCAACACGATTCACCTAATAGAAAAAGGAGGTTTATAAATGAAGATTTTTAAAAAGTGGCTGCATATTATGTTGATTGTGATATTAACATTTTCGTTCATATCACCATCTATATCAGTGCATGCAGAAACGCAAACAGTGTACGAAAATGAAAATACCGATGCACTTACTGAACTGTTCAAAGTAGGTGAGGAGCCTATTCAAGCATTAGAAGATACTACAGCTGACGAGCAGCAAGTAGATACTTCGTTAGTGTTAAGTGAACAAGGACCAATTACATTAACAAAGAACCAAACACATCAACTTTCAGCAACCATACTTCCACACAACACAACAAACGACTCGGCAACAATTGAATGGATTTCTAGAAATGAGTCCATTGTAACAGTAACAGAGAATGGTGTAGTAACAGCAATTAATGAAGGGACTACAGAAATTCAAGCAGCTGTTGGGGACATAAATAGTAGTATTTCAATAATAGTAGAAGCACCTACTTTAAACACTATTTTAACACAGCAACTGCAGATAAAGAGTCATTTTTTATGGAACATCGCAGAACCACTGGCTTCTTTGAACTATGAAAGAATTTTATCATTATGGCAAAGTGGGTACGTTGATAGAAATGAATTAAAAAAGAAGGTACAGCCAAATATTCTCGGAGAGACAGTTAGCAATTATACTAATGCTGTAATGCTTTTGGCAGCTTCACAATCCAATCCCTTTGCCTATGATGGGAAGAATTTTGCTAGTAAGTTAAGTAATTCACAAACAGGTGAAGGTTACTTTTCCTTTTCAGAGCCTAGCTCCTATAATAATGATCGAAAAGCAGATACTTTTATCAAAGCGCTTTTTGCTGTTGAATTTATCGGAGCCGAATATAACCGTGAAACAGCCCTTAATCATTTAAAAACACTCTTACCAGACATAAAAAGTCAAACAAATGGTGTTCTACTTGGGTTAACTGTAAGTGTCTTGGCTCATTATGACCTTGCAGAGGCTCAAACTATGCGAGAAGAACTTTTAATGCATTATAAAGAAAGTGGTGTATATTTTACACAAGGACTAGGTTTATATGTTGATAATTTATATGCTCTTGGTGAAGATCCTTTGAATGAGAAATGGTCCATTAAAATTAATGACCAACAATATGTTTCAGCCGAAGAAGCATATAGCAAGCTTATTTATCCAAATGAGTCCTACGCTTTTTATAATCGATTAAAAGCAAATGAATTGATTGGACAAAGTAATGAGACTGCGGCCAATTCGCACTGGAGCTTAATTGGTTTAGCTTCATTAGTTAATGGCAAATCAATGATTAGTGATGCTAAACAACAATTTACCAGTCTTGATTTTGACTTTTCACCAAAAAAAATAGAAGTAACTAATATTACACAGCCTTACCTACTAAAAGGAACGACGTTTAAACCTATATTTATCATTAAAGATCAGTACCATTCACCCCGAACAGCAACTATACAATTACAGTCTTCTAATCCAGCTGTATTAGCAGTGAATGAAAAAAATGAACTCATTGCACTTCAGGCAGGACACGCTGTTATAACTGCTACCGTAGAAGGTTATGAACATGTACGCAAAGTACTTTCATTTACTGTCACAGACAATGGGCAATTTACTGAGTTGTTACCAAAAATCGAAAAAGCTATTGGTCACTTAATACGTCAAGATAAAATGAGTTCATTTGAGGATGCAACTGCTCTTAAAACATTTGGCTATGATCAGGAAAAGCTTTCAACAATTTTAAATATTTATTCTGTAGTAAGCCCATCCAATGCAGCTAAAAATATTTTGACATTAACAGCAGCTGGTGTAAATCCTTATATGTATAACGGCGTAAATTATGTAGAGGCCCTACACCATCAAATTGATGCTACACATAATCTCACTTCAATTGATGCCATATATATTGTTATGGCGCAATACGTACTAGGTGAAATTCCAAATGAAAAGGTAACTCACGCTTTATTAGCAGAAAGTGTTAAAAAAGATGATCTTATGTATATTGAGAATTTAGGCTCACCAGATATACAGAGGACAGGAAAGTTATTACATGCGATTACCCTTCTTAACAGTGAAAGGATGGTCACAGAGAATGCTGAAGTATTTATTGAGGCTGAAAATAAATTATTTGCTTTCTTTCAAGCCAACTTTAGTAATGGAAAGTTCAATTCCCAGTCAGAACAAAATGCTGTAGTTGTACTAAATTATTTAAGCTTAAAGCAAGAAACTGTTTTAGGGGACTTCGATGCATTTGAGTTAGCCACAATGATTTTACAAAATCAGTATAATAATGCCTATATTACAAATGGGATGATTCCCAATTTATCTGGTTTACAATCTGAGTCTACTGGTATCGGATTAAATGCTATTAGTTTTTTATTAACTGACCATAATGCATACAAGAATTTAAAGAAAAAAGAAACGGCAAAACCTACAACAATACAATTAGAATTATCTGACAAAGCTAAAAAGAATGTACCACTTGAATTAAAGGGTCAGTTACTTGATCAAAATGGTAACTACATAGATTCAACTATTACTTGGACAGTCAATGGCTCAGTAGTAGCAGACTCTTACCTGCCGACTGACATTGGATTATTACAAATTCAAGCTGAGGCACAAGGTATTACAGCTGAAAAAACAATTGAAATAATTGATTATCAAAAAATTTATAGTATTACGATTAATGCACCTAAAGGAGCTGTAACTGATTTAGATCTTCCTTTAACAGCAATCGTAAAAGATAGTGAAGGCGTGGAGGTAAAAGATGTAAAGATTTCATGGAAAGTTGAAGGTTCAGAAGCCCTAGTTAATGGTGCAGCTGTACGCTTCCTTAAACCAGGTCAATATGTCATTACTGCCGAGGTTGAAGGTATCAAAGCAAAAGCCGTAGAAATTTATGTTGAGCTCAATACTGATTCCATTCAAACACAAGTTGTCCAAGCTGTAGAGCATATGAAACAGTATTTAGTAAATAAAGGACAGTATGATTATATATCTGCACTTGCCTACAGTAAAATAGTGAATAATCCGACATTCAGCCAAAAACAAATGCGCTCTATAGGTCATTTGCGTGAGTATGGTAATCATGATCAAAAATATGCACTTTACTATGCCAAAAATATTTTACAAGCTGTTGCTTCTAGTGAAAATCCTAAGCACTTTACAACATATAAAGGACCAGTAGTGGACTTAGTGACACCTCTTGTTGCTTCTCAAGATACTGATGGTCACTTTACAATGTTTACTAATTTTGATAAATCATCTGTAGCGACACAAGCTTGGTCAATCATTGCATTGGATCTCATTAATGAGCCGTACAATATAGAGTTAGCTGTTCAAGACTTATTAAACGGCTTAAATGGACCTATAACAGAAGGCTCATACAAAGAGCAAGAATTACGTGCTCTCGCCTTAATTGCCCTTTCTAAACATCGGGATATCGAGGGTGTAAATCAACAAATTTCAAGTATTCTAAGTTATTTAAAAGTACAGCAAAATTCAAATGGTGGTTTCAATTATGGAGGTTATACAAATAATCCATTCGCTATCGGTACAATTATCCAAGGTTTAATTGCTGTTGGTGAAAATCCATTTGATGCTAAGTGGAAAAAGAATGGGAAAACAATGGTAGAAGCACTATTATCACAGCAAATTAAAAACGGCGGTTTTAAATTTGGAGATGAATTTGAAGCTGAGACTGAATTTGATGAGCTAAAATCCACAGAGGCAGCTTTTGGAGCACTCTCAGATTTATATACAAAATCCTCTATGTTTAATGAATCAATTAAGGTAATTGATAAATTACCAGAAGTAAATAATTCGGTTAAGCCGTTTATTGAAATCACAAATTTTGAACTTCAACAGGATCGACCTTTATTAAGTGTATCTGTCACTGCTTATGACAATATTGATGGAGAGCTAACACCAACTGTAACGATAAATAATACACCAGTATACTCTGTTGACAACAATTATAAGACTCTTGTTAAACAGGGTGTCAACACATTAAAAATTACTACAGAAAATTCTTTAGGCAACGAAAGCAGTGAAGTTATACCAGTATTATTCCAAAATATTATTGCCCAATCTGTTCCACAAGCAACAGTGACTGTTACAGGATTAAATGGTGCCCAAATGTATACCAATAAAGCCATAATAGAAGAAAATGATACAGCCTATTCGACGCTTGTAAAGGCGATTGGAAAACATAATATTGTGGCTCGATCTTCCAAAAATGGCGTATATATTAGCAGCATTAATAATCTAAAAGAATTCGACCACGGTAAAGGTAGTGGATGGATGTATCGTGTGAATGGTGTTTTCCCTGATGTATTTTCAGGTGATGTCAACTTACAAGATGGTGACACGTTAGAATGGATATACACGACAAACTTAGGAAAAGATATTGGCTCTACAATGCCTACTACTCCAGAAAAAGAGGATAATTCAACAGTACCAAACGAAAGTTCAAAACCTATAGATACTGACAAGCAGCCTGTAGTTGATCCTAATAACGAAAATACTAAGCCTGTAACTCCTGTTGAAAATAACAATCAGGATATCATCGTTGTAAATAATGAAAACCTTCAAACAGCTATTAATAGTAAAGAGGCACAAAAAATATTTGAAGAAAACAATTCAACAACCTTAACCATTAAAAATAATATGGGTATAAAAGTTGAGCTTCCTAAATCACTCTTCATGTCTTTTGAAATAAATGACAAAATTAATATATCAGTTGACGAAAAAATTCGTGATAATGAACATATTATTGATTTCAAACTGGAGAGTATCGCTAAGGATGGTAGTAACCATAAAATAATGACTGAAAAAGAATATACAAAAATAACAATCCCACTTCAAACTGTTAACAAAAATACAGTGGTAGTTCAACGTATTAATGGTGAATTACTAGCAGTGCCTCATATTATTAAAGATGGCCAACTTACAATCTATGCGAAGGCAAGTGGTGAATTTATCGTAACAACACAACAAATTACCTTTAAAGATATTAGTCTACTTGAATACAAGGATGATATTGAATTTCTAGCAAGCCGTCATATCATCAAAGGAGTAAACCGTGAGGAATTTGCACCGACAAGACCGATTACACGTGCACAATTTGGTGTTATGATTGCCCGTGCTTTAGGATTACAAGCATCAGACAATCAAACTTCTTTCAAAGATACAAAAGGTAAATGGTATGAACATGAGATTCAAGCTTTACTTGAAGCAGGAATTACAACAGGTAAAACAGTTAATACATTTGATCCTGAAGGCTATGTAACTCGCCAGCAAGCAGCAGCCTTTATGGGACGCATATTAGAATATTTACACTACGAAGCATCAACAGAGAAAACACATCATTTTAAAGATGCCCATCAAATCAGCCCTGAGTTTGAAGCATATATTAATATGTTAAGTAGTTTAGACATTATGACAGGGAAAAAGGATGGCACTTTTGATGCCACAGGATTACTAACACGTGCACAAATGGCTAAAATTTTAAAACGCACCTTAACTACTAGCGGAATCATGTAAGTATTCACCCTATCCTCAAGGTAAATACCCTTGAGGATAGGGTTTTCATTATACGATTTTTAATAGAGTGAAAATGTCACAATTTTCATAATAGGAACCCAGAATATAAGCAAACAATTCGATTCTATAACCACACTCTTTTACAAAAAATAAAAAAGGAGTTAGTTCCTCAATAAATTCATGGTATCCACGACAATCAATAGAATACATTTACCATAAGCAAATTCTTTTATCAAACCGAGGCTAGGACAGAGCTCAATTATTTTGAAACATGGCGAAAATGGATAATAACTTCTCCATTTCACTGAATTGAGTAAACTTCTTGAATCAAAAAAAGTTAGATCGAGATACAATCGATCTAACTTTTTTCTTTCTAACCCGGACTCACATTCTTTTTACATAAACATATATACAAAAAGTGGGCAGAGAAATGCACCTATAATTGCCGTTAATCCCATTGATAATGAGCCAACTGATAATTCTCGTTCTCCATACTCTCTTAATTTAACAAGTCCAACACCATGTGAAGCACTGCCTACTGCAACCCCTCTGCTAACCGCAGAATCAATTTTTCCAAATTTAATAACTAAAGGTCCAATTATAGCACCTACAAACCCTGCTAGCATGACAAATACAGCTGTTAAAGGGGGAATCCCTCCAATTGTTTCGCTCACCTGCATACCAACCGGTGTCGTTAGGGATTTAGGTAAGGCTGTTAGCATCCAGCTATCACTTACCCTAATCCATTTCAGCATTACAAAAATTGTTACTAAGCCAGTAATCATGCCAATAAAAATACCTGATAAAATAGAGTATTTATACTTCATAATAATGGCACGCTGATTATAAAGAGGATAAGCAAGTGCAACTACCGCTGGCCCAAGCATTTTTTGAAGCCACTCTCCTCCCTGCATATAGGTAGAATAAGGTATCTGAAATACTACTAAAATAACAGCACTGACGATAGTTGTCGTTACTAGTGGAATCATGATAGGATGTGGAAATCGCTGATAAAGCTTTGTAAATAGCATAAACAATACAATGGTGCCAATCACAACAATTATTTCAATCAACTGTTAATTTCCCCTCTCCTTCTTCAAGAACAGCTTCCGTTTCTTTCTTCGCCAACTCTTTCTTCTCAATCATTTGAGTAAGCAATCCCGTGATATAAATAGAAATTAATGTACTAGCTACAACAGCTAAAATAATTAGCAAACCTGTCGTTGACAAAAGCTCTGGATAGTCAATCACCCCTACTGTCGCAGGAATGAAAAATAAGGTTAAAATACCGATTAAAAAGCCTGCTCCGTCTTGAATATATTCTACTTTAATTATTCTAAATTGAAGTGATAGCGCTAATAAAAGTAAACCGATAACGCTTCCAGGAAGAGGCACATGCAATAAAGTCACAATACCTACGCCCATGTAGTAATAAATATTGAGTATCCCAATTTGGACAATAATCCGTACAACTTTCATTAACAATGCAGCAAAATTTTCGTTCAACATTTCGCCACTTTTCACCCCCTATTACGATTATTCTACATCTGCGAGAATTTTCTGTCTATTACAATTTTAGAAAAACAATAGGAAAAGAAGATAGCTCTACACAATTTGAGCCATCTTCTCTTCATACATTAGTTGAATACGCTTTTGTTTGGGTACCGTAACATTTTACTTTTCTCAAAAAATATTACGATGTTCATTTTTTTCAAATTCCTATAGTGCATGTCCAGATCCACCATCAATATTCACTGAGGTACCAGTCACATAACTTGCTGCATCTGATACTAAAAAGGTAATGACATTTGCTGCTTCCTCTGTGTCCCCTACTCGACCAAGCGGAATTGTTTGACCGACTTTGCGAGAATATGTTTCCCAAGCCATCTCAGGCTCTTCCTGTTTCCATTTTTTTTCGATTTGGTCACTACGAATTAGCCCTATACATACAGAATTTACACGAATATTATCTTTCCCTAAGTCTTTACTCATCGCCTTTGTTAAAGCAAGACCAGCAGCTCTACTTACAGTAGTAGGAAGAGAACTAGCAGGTGGCGTTTTAGCCATAACGGCCGTTACATTGACAATTGCCCCACCCCCAGCCTTACGCATATAAGGAGCAGCATATTTTGAACAATGAACAGCACCAAATACCTTTAAATCCAAGTCAGCCTGCCACAGCTCACTACTAACAGATTCAAATGGATTTGCAGAGGCTGTACCTGCATTATTAATAAGAATATCCACGCCTCCAAATTGCTCTACTGTGCGCTCAATTAAGTACTTACAATCTTTTTCTTTTGTAATATCTGTCGGTACGAATAAAACATCCTCACCTGTTTCATTTTTAATACAGCCAGCTGCCACTTGGAGCTGTTTTTCACCTCGTGCACACAGTACAACCTTTGCTCCCTCTTTCACAAGCTGCATCGCTGTATAATAGCCAATACCCTTACTTGAGCCTGTAATAATAGCGACTTTTCCCTTCAATCCTAGTTCCATGTTCATCACCCCAGTTTTTTGGTTCACTTCAATTGCTTTGCAGGCATCGATATCTAGCGGTAAGTGGATTACCATCATCCTTTATATTAAAATTCTATCTATCTCTGCTAGATTAGCTACTTCGCTCTGTAGTTCGAACTATATTTTTTGAATATTCATTCGATATAATTACTTTATCAAAATTATAAGCATTATACAAAAAACGGCTATAAAGCTAATGCTTTATAACCGTTTCCATTTATCTATTTATTTTTTTGTAACAATATGGATTGGGTTGCCAAGTAGGACTTCAGCTGCTTCCATAGTGATTTCACCTAATGTTGGGTGAGCGTGAATTGTTAATGCGATATCTTCAGCAGTCATACCGCCTTCGATTGCTAAGCCCATTTCAGCGATCATATCAGATGCACCAGCACCTACGATTTGAGCACCAATTAATAAGCCATCTTCTTTACGAGCAACAAGCTTCACGAAACCTTCTGATTGGTTTAATGCAAGAGCACGACCATTTGCTGCGAATGGGAATTTAGCTGCAGTGTATTCAATACCCTCCGCTTTTGCTTGCTCTTCGTTGTAACCAACAGTTGCCATTTCTGGATCTGTGAAGCATACAGCAGGAACAGCTAAATAGTCAACAACTGATTTTTCACCAGCAATCGCCTCAGCAGCAACTTTACCTTCGTAAGAAGCTTTATGAGCAAGTTGAGGACCTGCAACGATATCACCGATTGCATAGATGTTTGGAATATTTGTACGGCATTGTTTGTCAACATTGATAAGACCGCGTTCACCGAATTCAATACCGATTTCAGCAAGGCCCATTTCATCTGTATTTGGACGACGACCTACAGTAACTAATACATAATCAGCTTCAACTTTTTTCTCTTCTCCGCCAACTTCATATGTTACAACTACGCCGTTTTCAGTTTCTTCAACGCCTTTTGCAGATGCGTTAACTTCCATTTCAACGCCTTTCTTTTTAAGGCCTTTTTTCACGATTTGAGTCATTTGTTTCTCAAAGCCAGCTAAAATATCTTTTCCGCCTTCGATGATTGTTACCTGTGAGCCAAGGTTTGCATAAGCTGAACCTAACTCAGTACCAATATAGCCTCCACCGATTACAACTAATTTACCAGGAACTTCTTGTAGAGACAGTGCACCAGTAGAATTTAGTACGCGCTCAGAGAATTTGAATGTTGGAATTTCAACTGGACGAGAACCTGTTGCGATAATGACATTGTTAAATGTGTAAGTTTGAGCAGATTCACCATTGATGATACGCACTGAATGAGCGTCAACGAAATAAGCTTCACCTTGTACAATTTCAACTTTGTTACCTTTAAGTAAGCCTTCAACACCGCCAGTTAATTTTTTAACAACGCTGTCTTTAAATGCTTGTGCTTTTGAGAAGTCTAATTTCACATCAGAAGCGATGATTCCCATGTCATCTGAATGTTTAGCTTGCTCAAAACGGTGACCTACTGAAATTAATGCTTTTGATGGGATACAACCTACGTTTAAGCACACACCACCAAGTACATTTTTTTCAACGATTGTTACTTTTTGGCCAGTTTGAGCTGCGCGAATTGCTGCTACATATCCTCCAGGACCTGAACCAATGACAAGAGTATCTGTTTCGATTGGGAAATCTCCTACTACCATTTTTGTTACGCCTCCATTAATAATAATTCTGGCTCACTTAACAAACGCTTTAAGTGATTTAAAGCATTTTGCGCAGTGGCTCCATCGATCATACGATGATCAAAGCTCAATGATAATGCTAACACAGGTGCGGCTACAATTTCACCATTTTTTATTACAGGTTTTTCTGAAATTCGACCAATACCTAAAATTGCTACTTCAGGATGATTAATTACTGGTGTAAACCATTGACCTCCAGCAGAGCCAATGTTCGTAATCGACATGGAAGCACCTTTCATTTCATGCGGTGCAAGCTTGCCATCACGGGCTTTTGTCGCTAGTTCATTAATTTCATTTGATACTGCAAAAACAGATTTACGATCAGCATGCTTAATAACTGGTACTAGCAAGCCTTTTTCTGTATCTGCTGCAATACCGATATTGTAGTAATGCTTTTGAATAATTTCTTGTGTTGCATCATCTAATGAACGATTAAATTCTGGGAATTCGCGTAAAGTTGAAATAAGCGCTTTGACAACGTAAGGTAAGTACGTTAATTTAACACCCTTCTCAGCAGCGATATCTTTGAATTTTTTACGATGTGCTACAAGTGCAGTTACATCGACTTCATCCATTAGTGTAACATGAGGAGCCGTTTGTTTCGAGTGAACCATTGCTTTTGCAATCGCTTTTCGAATGCCTGACATTTTCTCACGTGTTTCTGGAAACTCTCCTTCAAGAACTACTGGTGCAGTTGGAGCAGTTGTATCTTGCTGAACTGCTGTTTCTACAGATGCTGCTTCAGCTTCTACAGTGCCTCCACCTTTTAAGAAGCTTTCAATATCTTCTTTTAATATTCGACCGTTTTTGCCTGTCCCCTTAACTTCACGGATGTTTACATCGTTATCACGTGCAAATTTACGCACAGAAGGCATTGCAATCACACGTTTTGTGTCATCAACAACTGTCTCTGCTTTTTCTGGTGCTGTCTCTGCTTTTACCGGAGCCTTCTCCTCATTAACAGGAGCTTTCTCTACGTTCTGACCAGATTCAGCAGTTGCTTGAACTTGTGCTTCTGTTTTTGCTTCAGCATGATCATCACCTTTTAGCTTTAAGTCTTCATAGCCAGGTGCATCAAATCGGATTAAAACATCGCCAACAACAGCAACTGTACCTTCTCCTACTAAAACTTCCTCTACTGTTCCTTCAACTGGTGAAGGGATTTCAACTACTGCTTTATCATTTTGCACTTCGCAAAGAATATCATCTTCTTTTACTGTATCGCCAGCTTTGACAAACCATTTCACGATTTCGCCTTCGTGAATACCCTCACCAATATCTGGTAATCTAAATTCAAATGCCATGTGTACCCATCCTTTCTAGTTCATTAGAATGTTAAAACTTTTTTCGCTGTTTCCATTACATCTTTATAGTTCGGTAACCAAACACCTTCAGCTTGTGGGAATGGGTACACAGTATCTGGTGCAGCCACACGAAGTACAGGTGCTTCTAAGCTTAAAATTGCGCGCTCTGTAATTTCTGCTACTACATTTGCAGCGATACCTGCTTGTTTTTGCGCTTCTTGTACAACGATTGCACGACCTGTTTTTTCAACAGATACAATAATTGTTTCAATATCAATCGGTTGAATCGTACGTAAGTCTATAACTTCTACAGAGTGACCTTCTTTTTCAAGCTCTTCTGCAGCCTTTAAGCTTTCGTGTACCATTAAACCATAGGCAACAATCGTTAAATCCTTACCTTCGCGTTTTACATCCGCCTTGCCTAGTGGAATTTCATATGCTTCCTCAGGCACCTCTTCACGGAATGAACGGTATAGTTTTAAATGCTCTAAGAAAATTACTGGATTATCATTTCGAATAGATGATATCAGTAAGCCTTTAGCATCATATGGTGTAGATGGTACAACAACAGTTAACCCTGGTTGTGCTGTCATTAAACTCTCTAAACTATCTGAGTGCATTTCTGGTGTATGTACTCCACCGCCAAATGGAGAACGAATTGTTACTGGTGCATTATAGACACCGCCACTACGATAGCTCATACGCGCTAATTGACCACTAATTGAATCCATTACTTCATAAACAAAGCCAAAGAACTGGATTTCAGGAACAGGACGGAAACCTTGTAGAGAAAGACCAATAGCTAAGCCACCAATACCTGATTCTGCTAGAGGTGTATCAAATACTCGGTCCACACCAAATTCTTTCTGTAGGCCTTCAGTTGCGCGGAATACACCACCGTTGACACCTACATCTTCTCCGAATACAAGAACGTTTTCATCATTCTTTAATTCTGTACGAAGTGCATCTGTAATTGCTTGAATCATTGTCATTTGTGCCATAGGTTATTTCGACTCCTTCTCTTTGTAGATTTCATACTGTTCTTTTAAATTAGATGGCATTTCGCCTTTATACATATTTTCCATTAGTTCTGTTACTTTTTGTTTTGGAGCTGCATCAGCTTTTTTGATTGCTTCTTTTATTTCTTCTTTTGCACGCTCGATTACTGCCTCTTCTTTCTTCTCATCCCATAATCCTTTTGCTTCTAGGTATTTACGGAAGCGCACAAGCGGATCTTTTTGAGACCATTCATTATCTGTATCAGACGTGCGGTAGCGAGTTGGGTCATCTCCAGCCATTGTATGAGGACCATAGCGGTAACACATCGTTTCAATTAATGTTGGACCTTCACCATTAACTGCACGTTCACGCGCATCACGAGTCGCAACATATACTGCAAGCGCATCCATTCCATCTACCAAAATACTCGGTAAGCCGGCTGCTACACCTTTTTGTGCAATTGTTTTTGCAGCTGTTTGTAATTCACGAGGTGTAGAAATCGCATATTGGTTGTTTTGTACGATGAAGATTGCTGGTGATTTAAACGCACCCGCAAAGTTAATACCTTCATAGAAATCCCCTTGCGATGAACCACCATCACCTGTATAAGTTACAGCTACAGCCTTTTTACCACGTTTTTGAATACCAAGCGCTACACCTGCAGCTTGTATATATTGTGCACCAATAATGATTTGAGGTGCTAATACGTTTACACCTTCAGGAATTTGGTTCCCCATAAAATGGCCACGCGAGAATAAAAACGCTTTATCTAAAGGTAAACCATGCCATACGATTTGTGGTACATCACGGTAACCTGGTAAAATCCAATCTTCTTTTTCTAATGCAAAGTGTGAAGCAAGTTGTGAAGCTTCTTGACCTGCAGTAGGAGCATAGAAACCTAATCGACCTTGACGGTTCAGTGAGATTGAGCGTTGGTCTAAAATACGTGTATAAACCATACGTGTCATTAGTTCGACTAATTCCTCATCTGATAATTTTGGATCTGCCTCTTCATTTATAATTTCGCCTTCTGTATTCAAAATTTGAAACATTTCAAACTTATCTTCGATTTCAGTTAGCGTTTGTTTTGCATCAAAAATATTATTGTTTTTCTTGCTCATTTGTCACATCTCCCTTTCAACTGTATTAAAATAAATCACTATTTAACTAGTACAACTTGTTCTTAGGACTCAGTATACTGAATAAAATACTGTCGGTCAATCATATATTACGCGTACAAACAAAGATTTTTTCTAAAATAACAATTTAATAATGCTGTCTTATACTGTATCATTCGTTAATAATATCTGTATTACAACAACACATTAAATGTGCATAAACATTAGGTTTTCTTCCATGCATACCAATAGTAGAGTGCCCAGTTATAGATAATCTAATAGCTCTAGAAAAACTTTTTAAGTATAGTCAAATAAGATCTTTTTTCATGTGATTGTTTTCATGCGTGATGTATAATTATATATAAGGCACACAAAGTTGAAAGGAAGATTCACATATGATTTTAATGGATGATATTATACGCGAAGGTCATCCGACTTTGCGCACGAAAGCTGAGGAAGTTAAATTTCCGTTAACAGAAGAAGTGAAACAGCTTGCAGCAGATATGCTTCAATATTTAATCAACAGTCAAGATCCTGAAATGGCAGATAAATATGATTTACGCAGCGGCATTGGATTAGCTGCAAATCAAGTTAATAGTCTACATCGAATGTTCGCTTTGCATTTGCAAGATGACAATGGTGAACAGCTAAGCTTTACAGCAATCAACCCTAAAATTGTAAGCCACTCTGTAGAAAATACGTATCTTACTGCTGGCGAAGGCTGTCTATCTGTAGACCGCAATGTCCCTGGCTATGTCCCTCGCCATGCCCGTATTACAGTAAAGTTTAAAACAATCGATGGAGAAGAGAAAAAAATGCGTCTTAAAGGCTTACCTGCTATTGCCTTCCAGCATGAATTAGATCATCTAAATGGTATTATGTTTTACGACCGTATCAATGAGAAAAATCCATTTGAGGAAATTCCTGATTCAATTCCTTTTGAGCGTGACTAAAAATACATCAAGCACACAAACCTCTGCAGTTATTCCCTTTCTGCTGAGGTTTTTTATGTAACCTCTTTAATGAATCACACTTGACTTGTATCTATCATTTCCCTTTCCAAGCCATAAAAAAACCTTCTAATTGTATATCCACAATCAAAAGGCTCTTTCACGAAGGTTACATCATCACTGATTCATGTTTTAAGCGATCATTAATAGCTTCAATTAATCCAGGTAACTCTTTCATAGTTTCAATAGTATAATGTGCACCAATTTCCTCAAAAATGCACTTTGTTTTCTCAATTTTTATTTGTTGTTCCTCCACAGATAAGGAGTTGAATTCCTCTTCTGAAAGACCCATCTCAGAACTTCCTATAATAACACCAACAGCCCAGACGCCCGCATTCAATGCTTCCTTTATATCTGAGGTTGTATCACCAATCTTCACAACCTGCTTCGTTGATTTTGACCCTAACGCCTCCATATTTTTGAAAATCATATATGGATAAGGACGTCCTTTATCTCCAACTTGGGTAGGTGTTACTAGAAAATCAGGTTGATAGCCCTTAATTGCTGCATGCTGTGTTACTACTTCCAGCATCGAATCTGTATAACCTGTTGTGGAGCCAATTCGAATACCTGCTTCTCTTAATTGCTGTACCGTTGCCGTCACATGCAGGATAGGATCTGTATATGTCGCTAAAGATTCCATTAGCTTCGACTCAAATTGTTGGTATAACGCTTGTACATTCTCTTCTGTAAAGGGTTGACCGTGAACTCGTTTCCATTCTTCCTGAATTCTCGGCATTTTTAGCATTGTACGAATATGATCAATTTTCAGCATACCCATTGGTTTACGAGCCTCTTCAAGCGTTACGGATACACCAGCATCTTCAAAAATCGTTAAAAAGACATTTACAGGGGCAAAGCAACCAAAATCAACTGCTGTTCCTGCCCAATCAAAAATAACTGTTTCAATTTTCATTGTTTTTCACCACCATATAATTTTCGATTACTTCACATAATGCAAGCATATCTTTTTCATGTATATCACCAATATTGCCTATACGGAATGTATCCACATCTGTCAGCTTGCCTGGATAGATGACAAAACCTGCTTTTTTCAATTCCTGATAAAAATGCTCAAAAGAAAATTCTTTATGAGGGAACAAAAATGTTGTAATAATTGGTGATTGTAGTTCTTCAGTAATATACGCTTCAAATCCAAGTGGTGACAAACGAGAGCGCAGTAATTGATTATTATCTGCATAACGTTTATAGCGGGCACTGATTCCGCCTTCTTCAATCAGCTCTTCTAATGCCTTCGCAAAAGCTACTACTACATGAGTAGGTGAAGTGAACCGCCACTTCCCGTCTTTTTTCATAGCCTCCCATTGATTGTATAAATCTAAAGCTACACTACGAGCCTGTCCTTTACATTTTTCTAATACCTCTGTTTTAGCAATAACAAAGCCAAATCCTGGAACGCCTTGAATACATTTATTGGCACTACTAATACAAAAATCAATATGCAAGCTTGATAAATCCATTGGCACACCGCCAAAGCTACTCATTGCATCCACAATATACGTTTTGTTGAAAGCATGAACTACTTCTCCAATTTCTTTAATTGGGTTTAAAATACCAGTTGTCGTCTCACAATGTACAACAGCTACATGTGTAATACCTGCATCCTTTTCAAGTAAAGTTTGTACTTCTAATGATGACGGCTGTTCATCATAAGGAACACTATAGACAACATGCTGCAGCTTTAACACTTCGACCATTTCAACGATTCTTTCCCCATAAGCACCATTTGTTAAAATCAGCACCTTATCTTCCTCGCCTATAGCCGTTGTTAGAACAGACTCCACCACAAAACTTCCACTCCCCTGCATAAGCACCGCTGTGTAATCGGATTCATCAACTTGTGCTAAATCCAAGAGCTGCTTACGAATGACCTGTGTGACGTTTTTATAGTCATCATCCCATGTGCAGCGATCTTTTAACATTTCCCGTTTAACCGTCTCAGTTGTTGTTAATGGTCCTGGTGTCAATAATTTATAGTTACTCATCTTCTATAACTCCTTATTGTTGCGCTTCTTTAAAGAATGCTTGGTGTTTTTCTAATAAATCTACTGTCAAGGTTGTATCCCATTTTTTAAGGTGTGCTGGAATATGCTCAGCCTTTACTTGCTCCCCTTCATAAAGTGCCACAGGATATTGCTCTAATAAACCACTGCGTGCCTCTGTGGCAATTACTTTCGCTATATCTTTGGCTAGTGCTTCATCTCCTTCTTTGTCTACTACAGCCACAGATTCTGTAAGAGTGAAGTTTCCTTCTGTCGGGTCAATATAATCGATTGGTAGTCCTTCATTTTTAGCATCAATAGCTTGAATTCGTAAGCCAAAGCCAGCCGCTACTTCACCTGTTTTCACCTTCTTAATCGGACCTGAGCCTGAGCTTTCGATATGAGGTCCAGCATTTTTAATTAAATCTGCTAAAACTTTTTTCCCTTCCTGCTCACCATATTCTTTGATAATGGCTTGTACTAGAAGCCAGCCTGTTGAAGAATCCATAATATTTGGGAATGACACTAAATCCTTATAGGCAGGAGCTGTCAAATCCTTAATTGTTTTTGGTACAGGTAGACCTTTTTGTTGTAAAACATCTGTATTGATAAAGATCGAACCGACATTTCCTAAAATCGGCAACGCATACGTTACACCACCATCAAGTGGCTTTAAATCTGAAGAGATATCCACAAACATCGATTTGGAAGTTTGTGCGCTCTCTATAAAATAAGAAGCCATTGTTACAACATCTGCTTCAATATCTGTTCCTTCAGCCATCATTTTTCCACCTAGCTCAGAAGTACCAAAGGATTGAATCAA
This sequence comes from Lysinibacillus sp. FW301-JW8, assembly GCF_058788755.1. Classification (NCBI taxonomy): domain Bacteria; kingdom Bacillati; phylum Bacillota; class Bacilli; order Caryophanales; family Bacillaceae; genus Lysinibacillus; species Lysinibacillus sp. FW301-JW8. Next base: position 6,887 of record NZ_JBYTBB010000076.1, on the reverse strand, counting down.
ATACTTTCCTTTATAGCCTTTGTCATCTAATGTAGATTCCATTACCTCAATTGCCTCATCATCAGCATTTGAATAAATAATCACTTGGTCTTTGGAATCTGCTTCTGCCCCTCCACATGCAGCTAAAACTACCGCCGCTGCACTAACTGTCCCTAGCATCATAAATGTTGATTTCTTCATTTTGATATCTCCTTCACTTTTTCTTTATGTGTTGTTATATAATCACAACCTAATTTCACAATGAGGTTTGTACATAAAATAAATATTGATAGTACAAAAATATCGGTATATTTTGCGAAATGCTGTAGCTCTTTTATCCGTGTCGATACAAGCATTGTCTTTGTGCTGACAAGGAATATAACGCCACTGACAGTAACCATTGCATTTAAAAAAAAGTAGCTAAACATTTGATAAATAGTTGGTCTAATGTTCGGTAATATGATACGTATAACTGTTTTTAACCAGGAATCCTTCAATAGCACCGCTGTCACTTCCCAGGTAGGGTCCATCTTTTGCAATGAGTTTTTCGCCATTAAATAAGGTGTTGTAAAAAAGTGCACAATATTACACGCAATAATAATGAGGAATGTCCCTTTTAAAGAACTTCCATTAAAGAAAAATAGGTATGAAAGACCAAGCACCATTCCTGGTACAGTGTTCGTAATCATAGAAGCAAAATCTAAGCTTTTTCTTCCTTTTAACGGTGTCCTTGCATTGAGAAGTGCCGACATAAAAGTAATGACTACACCTAAAATGGCTGTTAATACTGCCACGATTAATGAATTGACATATACCTTTGTTAAATCCTTCTCTGCCAATACATTTTGGACATGTTCTAACGTAAAGCTAAAGTCATAGGGATAGCCCTTTGTAAAAGGAACTATAAACATTGTTGAAAAAATGATAAATACTACTGCTACACAGACAATTGAATAAGCAGTAAACATCCCATCACGTAGACGGTGCTTTACAAGTTCACTTTGCCCAGCTTGTTTATATTGAAAATTAAAGCGCTCTAAAATCGTTAACATAACAACTCCAAGTACAGCAGGTACTAGCATTAACACGGAGATAACCGCTCCACGTTCAAAATGCACGATAGAACCTAACATAGCTTGATAGAGTTCAGTAGCAATCACTCGGTAGTTTCCACCGACTGATGCAGGAATTCCGAAATCTGTAAAGCTTAAAATAAATGTTAAAATAAAAGCTCCACCAATCGTCCCTAGCATTGGGCGAAATACAGTATGATAAAAGCGACGTAGTGAATGATCCCGCATTAACATTGAAACTAGCAAAAATCGTTTGTCTATATACTGCATGGAATTTTGCATTAAAATAAAAGCGACCGGCAATGTGTATAATACATAACCTATGACCAAGCCATTGTACCCATAAATTGTAAATAATGGTTGTCCAATTAATTTTGTAAGGATTCCTTGATTTCCAAATGTATAAATCAGCACAAAGCCATAGGTAATGGTCGGTAGCAGCATTGGCAACGTGATTCCTATTTGTACTAGCTTTTTCGTCTGGCGATGCATGGTCGTAAAATGAACCGCATAGGCCAATAAAAAAGCTAAAATGGTTGTGATTATCGATGCAGCAAAGGAAACTTTAAAGCTATTTAAGAAAGATTTACGGATATCTATATTTTGTAAAGCATCTAGATAATTTTGAATGGTAATAACGTTTCCAATTTTGAAGGACTGCCAAAACATATAAAGTAATGGCACAATTAAAAAGATTAGAAAAAATAATAGAATCGGCAGAAAAATTATTTTCATCATTTTATTCGTTTTAAGCATATGTTTCTCCAAATAATTGATAGATGTTGTGTCGCTTAATATGAAGCTGTCTTAAGATAAAGTCCTCAATAAATTGATTGTTGGGTGCTGTTACGATTTCATGTGGTGTGCCAAATTGAGCAACTGTTCCTTCATTAATAATCAAAACTTTATCTGATAGAGTTAGTGCTTCTTCTGGATCATGTGTCACAATAATGGTCGTCAAATTAAATTCACGAGCGATCAATTTAATACGCTCCTTGATGGATTCCTTAATGACACCATCTAGAGCACTTAATGGCTCATCTAACAATAGAATTTTTGGCTGCATAACAAGTGTTCTTGCAATAGAGACACGTTGTTTTTGACCACCTGACAATTCGTGAATCTTTTTATGTAAATGCGGTGTCAGCTCTAAAAAATCAATAAATTCTTGTACCTCCTCTTTGGACATTTGTACGTTTTTATTTTTCAATCCATAGACAATATTGTCGTATGCATTTAAATGAGGAAATAACGCAAAATCCTGAAACACAATATTAAATCCTCTTTCTTGCATGGATTGCATCGATATATCTTGTCCATTGTAGATAAGTTGACCAGCTGTTTGCTCTGCAAGCCCTAAAATGATATTGAGCAAAGTAGTTTTACCGCAACCACTTGGCCCTAATAACGAAATGATTTCGCCTGATTCGATGGTTATATTGATATCTACTAAAACTTTTTTATTTTTATAGCTTTTTGAGATATTTTTTAGTTCTAACAAATTGTTCACCTCTCTCAGTTCTTAGCCTTAGTATAGTGACAATTTGTAAAGGAAAATGCGCTTTTGTGTAAATATTGAGTAAATTTTGACCAACTGTTGACAAAGTTATGATTACTTTGAGTAAATATCTAGTAGAGGTGATGAAATGTTTATGATAGAAAGACAACAACATATTTTGCAGTTTATAAGGGAACGCAAGGTTGTAAAATTAGTAACTCTCACAAAAGAGTTTAACGTTTCGATGGAAACAATCCGTCGCGATATCCAACAGCTTGTCCATGAGAAGAAAATCGAGAAGTTTTATGGAGGTGTAAAATATATAGAACCAGTTGAGGGGGTCATCGATCAACGACTTCATGAACAGTTGCCAGAAAAAATTGCTATTGCAAAAGCCTGTGCATCCTTCGTACAGGACGGTGATTGTATTTTTATAGATAGTGGAACAACTACATACCAAATGACACCATTTCTATTAGAAAAAGAAAAATTGACAGTCATTACAAATTCACTACCTGTAGCATTTGAGCTGATTGGTTCTAAAGTAGAAGTAATTATTATTGGCGGGAAAATTCGACACTCTGAGAAGTCTGTAACATCTAACGATTTCCTTTTCCGCTTTGATCATCTTAATATTAATAAAGCCTTTATTTGCGCAAGCGGTGTTTCTATCGAAAAGGGTATTTCTGATTTTAATTTAGAGGAGGCCATCACGAGAAAACAAATTATTTCTATTTCTCAAACTGTTTTTGTGGCAACTGACTCCTCAAAATTTAATAAAGATGTAGCCATTCAAGTCTGTCCACTGCAAGAAATAGATACAATTATTACCGATAGTGCATTGTCTAAAGAAACTATCATGCATTTTACAAAAGAAGGTGTACAGTTAAAACTCGTTTAAACAGATAAATGAAATAAAACATCAAAAAGCAACTAGCTGAGGCTACTTCCACCAACTAGTTGCTTTTTGATTCTTCATTAAATAATAGCTAGCTTACGCATTATTTTTGCCAGTCCATCATGATCCACATGATCAGCTATATGTGTAGCAATTGCCTTTACTTTTTCGTGTCCATTTCCCATTGCCACACTTGTACCCACAGCCTGAAGCATTTCCGTATCATTAATTCCATCTCCAAAAGCTACAGCATCCTCAAATGTAATACCCATTCGCTCTAGTACTTTTTCAATACCCGCAGCCTTAGAGCCTCCACTTGGTAAAATATCACAAGAATAACGATGCCAACGGACAAACTGCACATTTGGAAATGTCTCACAGTATAAAGATTCATCTTTTTCTTCCATAAATATTAGTGTTTGATAGACATCATTCTGCATATAATAAGATGAGTCTAATTCTGGATATGGATACTTCAAAGTATTTAAAGATTCCGCCACCATATGATTATTACCAACAGACGCTATCATGCGTTTATCATCTAAAAATACTACTGGTTCGTTTCTTGTCTCACCAAAGGCAATAATTTTAGTGAGCTCGTCTTTTTCAATACCATTTGTATAGACAACCTCACCTTTGTAAACAACATATTGTCCATTAAAGGTAACGTATGTATCAATTTCCAACTCCTCTAACAAAGATTCAATCATGAACGGTGCACGACCTGTCGCAATAGCAATTTCATAGCCACGACGACGTGCTTCAAACAGCGCTTGTTTAGCGGATGCTGGTAATATTTTTTTACTATTATAAAGGGTTCCATCTACGTCAAAAAACAAAATTTTTTTCATTTTATTATTCCTTTCCTTTCTATAGATACATAATTGTTTCAAGGTTCATAACTTTACATAGACAAAATTTTTTATTATAATGACCCTAAGGAGTGATGTGCCATGCTGAAGAAACTCAAACGGAAATTGTTGAAGCAACTTCGCGGCATACTCGGAAAAAAATCAATTGCCTAACATTTGCCCTTCAATATTTGAAGGGCTTTTCTTTATTTTAGAGTAACTGCGTGATAATATAAAGGAAATGCATTTATTTGGCTATGTGCAACCACTGTCTCATTGCTTTTTATCAATAACGCCTTGGTATTTTTGTTGCTGTTTCTTTAGCATGTTGCTTTCATAGCAAGAAACTAAACATTCGAATTTTGAATTATAAGGCACAATTGATCAAAATTTGAGATATCTACCAGAGGCTTTAGCTTTTATCAGCTGTAACTACTTTGTTGATTGAAGCAATTTGTGCTCATTTGAAGCATTGAGATACAAGAACTTCAAACGTCTTATTTCTGGATTATAAATAATAGAAATTCGTTGTTTTTTCTTGTAGGACGTGTGTGGTATTAGTTAAAGGTGCAATAAAAGGAGAGCAAACTATGATTTACAAAGTTTATTATCAAGAAAATGCAAATGAAATTCCAGTTCGCGAAAACACTAAAAGTCTATACCTTGAAGCTGCTTCAGATCGTGAAGTACGTCAAAAGTTAAAAGACCGAGACTACAATATCGAGTTCATCCAACTGCTTGAAGGTAATTATTTAGCCTACGAACAAGCAAGTCCGAACTTCGTCTTGGAGGAAATTTAACAAACATGAAGTTTGTTAAAAATGACCAAGCAGCTGTTTTCGCACTCGGCGGACTGGGCGAAATCGGCAAAAACACTTATGGCGTTCAATTTCAAGATGAAATCATTTTGATTGATGCTGGCATAAAATTCCCAGAAGACGACTTACTCGGCATTGACTATGTTATTCCTGACTATACGTATTTAGTACGTAACGTTGACAAAATTAAAGGCTTATTTATTACACACGGGCATGAGGACCATATTGGTGGCATTCCCTACTTATTACGTCAAGTAAATATCCCTGTCTATGGCGGAAAGCTTGCACTTGGCCTATTACGTAATAAATTAGACGAACATGGCTTGCTGCGTACAACAAAGCTAATCGAAATTAAAGAAGATGACGTCATTAAGTTTAGAAAAACATCTGTTAGCTTCTTCAGAACAACTCATAGTATTCCCGATGCTTATGGTATTGTCGTAAAAACTCCACCAGGAAACATTGTGCATACTGGTGACTTCAAGTTTGATTTTACACCTGTAGGCGAACCAGCCAACCTAACGAAAATGGCAGAAATCGGACGTGACGGTGTACTTTGCTTACTTTCAGATAGTACAAATGCTGAAAAACCTAATTTCACAATGTCTGAACGTACAGTTGGAAAAAGTATAGATGAAATTTTCCGTAAGGTAGATAGTCGTATTATTTTTGCAACATTTGCTTCAAATATACATCGTTTACAACAGGCTACAGATGCTGCAATAAAATACGGACGAAAAATAGCCGTTTTTGGGCGTTCAATGGATAATGCTATTACAATTGGGCGTGAGCTCGGTTATATAAACGCACCAAAGGATACATTTATTGATGCCCAAAGCATTAATCGCCTCCCTGCTAATGAAGTTATGATTTTATGTACAGGCTCTCAGGGTGAGCCAATGGCAGCTCTATCACGTATTGCTAATGGTACGCATCGTCAAATTCAAATTCAACCTGGTGACACAGTTATCTTTTCATCTTCACCAGTACCTGGAAATACAGTAAGTGTCAACAAAATTATTAATTTACTGTTCCGTGCAGGTGCAGAGGTTATTCATGGTGCACTAAATAATATTCATACCTCTGGACACGGTTCCCAGGAAGAACAAAAACTGATGCTACGCTTGATGAAGCCTAAATTCTTTATGCCTATCCATGGTGAATTCCGTATGTTAAAAATGCATACACACCTAGCAGAAGATTGTGATGTTCCATTTGAAAATACATTCGTTATGGAAAATGGTGATGTCCTTGCATTAAGTGCCAATGAAGCTCATGTAGCAGGACGTATACCATCTGGCGACGTATACATTGATGGCAATGGTATTGGAGATATCGGTAATATCGTGCTACGTGATCGACGCATCCTTTCAGAAGAAGGTTTAGTCATTGTTGTTGTCAGTGTCGATATGGTAAATCAAAAAATTGTTTCCGGTCCAGACATTATTTCTAGAGGATTTGTTTATATGCGTGAATCAGGAACGATGATTAATGAAGCTCAAAAAATGCTAAATCGTCATCTTAACGACACAATTCAAAGCAAAACGCCTCAATGGACTGAGCTAAAAAATGAAATTACAGATGTCTTAGGACCTTATCTATTTGAAAAGACAAAACGTCGACCAATGATTTTACCAATTATTATGGAGGTTTAAACCTCTAGAAGAAGCTACGTAAAAATTTACGTAGCTTCTTCATGTTGTTGAAATACTATTATGTCAATGACATCAAGGTGACAAATTAAAAAGTATAGCCCTTTTTCAAAACGAG
>NZ_JBYTBB010000075.1:0-25451 GCF_058788755.1 Lysinibacillus sp. FW301-JW8 | reverse complement strand
ACTCAGTCGGAACGGAGATCAACCCCTCGTTTTGAAAAAGGGCTATACTTTTTAATTTGTCACCTTGATGTCATTGAAATAAAATAGTATTTCAACAACATGAATTATGCTGAGGCATAATTCATCATATAGCTGTTCCCTCATTTGTTGTCATTGATGGAACAGCTTTTTTATGCGGAGAGCTAAAAAATTTTTAATAAGTGCAACTTTTTCTAGTACTATATCGAGGATAGAGTGAAAGGTGGGAAGAGATGGACATTGAACAGCTCTATTTAAGCTATATAAAAGATATTTATCGATATTTATATTCCCAATGTAAAAATACAGTAGTTGCAGAGGATTTAATGCAGGATACCTTTTATAAAGTACATATTACATTACTTTCACATACAGTCCAAGACATTAAACCGTGGCTATTTAAAGTAGCTTACTATACTTACATCGATTACATACGAAAAGAACATCGTGTTGATCTAACAAATAATCTTGAACGATCAACATTTAAGACACCAGAAACGATTGCTATAACTGAGGAATCTTTTCATACATTAATCACTTTACTCGACCAGCTATCACCTTACGAAAAGCAGGCGATCATACTGTGTGATGTGCATGACTGTACTTATGAGCAAGCTGCCAATGTTTTAGATATAAAATTAAATACCTTAAAAAGTCATTTATTGCGTGGACGGAAAAATATGAGAGCTTTAATCGAAAAGGAGAGACAACAATATGGATGATTATGAAAAATTGATAGCTAGCTCCAAAAAAGAAATGGCAAATGCGCAGGATCAAAGCAAGTATCAAAAAGCTATAAAAAGAACAATTTTTACATCAAAATGGAAATTGGTTCTTGGAACAATAACGACAATGTTATTGATTGTGCCGACTAGCTTTCTGGTAACCTTTATATATTATGCGTTTGGAACCAGTTCGACGACATTAATGGATGTAGCAAGTGAAACACTGTATGTTACAGAACCTAATACATCACTTGAGGAATTAGAATTTGATATGTCCTTCACGCCTCTATCAATGAAGCTTACCTTTGATCAGTATAAGCGTATTGGGGAGGAAGACTATAAGGCTAATACCTATGATTTACGTTTCTTTCTAGGAGGTCTATCTAAAAAAGAAGTGACGACTTTTTTAGAACGAGTGGCGCCAAAACATCCAACTGAAACAAATCAATGGATACTACATCCAGAAAACGTTAAATTACTGTTAAATTCCGCGCGCGAATGGAAGGTACTTGAGGGATTGCCAGATGAAACGGTTGTAGAGGCCTATATTTCATTTTTTGATTTAATGACCGTTCAGGAAGCAGTGAAAGCTATGCCAAATGTCGATGTTGTGTGGGCAGCTATTGATACAGGAGTCGAAAAAACAAACCTAAGCAAAGACGGTCATGTTGTTTCACCAATTGGTTATCCAGTACAACGTGATAACACCAAGTGGTCTCCGTTTCAAGATGCAACGTCAAATGAGGAGGTATTTTTCAATATCTTAAAGTCAATGGAGCAACATGAAGAACTCGCAACAGCGGTTTCAAGCGCAAAAAATTTAGCATTGCCAGAACGCATTGCTTATCTTGAGAAAAATGGTGTAAAGACCTATGGCGTTGTCGTTACTGGTCCAAAAAACGATATTCTGGCATTAAAAAAAATGAATATTGCAAGAACAATGAAGATGGGTGAGGTGAAATTATGGAATTGGTCTCGTTAAAACGCTATGAAAAGGGCTTTATAGCAGCGGGCTGGATTGGCATTATTTGTGGCTTATGTCCACTTTTATTGCTTAATATAACGATATTAACGAATATGGATATGACGGCTAATCTTTTCTATATATGGACAGTTTATTTGGCAGCGCCTTTCAGTATCATTGCCATATGCTCTAAAAAAAGTCGATCACTAGGATTTTTTGGATTAAGTATTTTACTATTTATCACTATTTTTACAGCATGTATTTTTATTTTAGGGTGGATTGTAATACCGTTTCCTTAAATAGATTTTAGCTCCATGGTCTTTAGGGATGGTGATTTAACTTTATAGAAATCCCGAATCCATCATCTAAGGAATTCGGGATTTTCTTCAATAGTGTTTGCTTTACCTTCTAAACCGCACCAAATAATTTTAAGACATTAATAATAATGATCCCTACAATGCCGAAATCAGAATCACCAAAAGTTGTTCCTTCATAACCAATATCACCCATAAATATGAGTAGAATCGCAGGGATAAAGCTAATAATTAATCCATTGGTAAATGCACCAACCATAGAGCCAACTCTCCCACCAGTCGCATTACCGAACACACCTGCAGCAGCACCAGTGAAGAAATGTGGTACAAGCCCAGGGACAATTACCTTTAGCCCTATTAATGGCAGGATAAACATAGATACTAGCCCAGCTAAAAAACTAAATAGGAAACCGATGATAACTGCATTTGGCGCAAATGGGAAAATCGTAGGGCAGTCTAAAGCAGGCTTTGTATTAGGCACAAGTTTATCTGCAATGCCTTTAAAGGCAGGAATAATCTCAGCAATTAGCATCCGTACACCAGCTAAAATAATATAAACACCAGCGGCAAAGGTAATAGCTTGGATAATGGCAAAGACGATAAAGTTAGAGCCGCCAGATAATTGTGCTTCAATATAAGAGGGTCCTGCAAAAAGAGCAACAATTATAAAAAATACACTCATAGTTAAAGAAATAGCTACAGAGGTATCTCTTAAAAATCCTAAAGACTTAGGAACACGTATAGTCTCTGTTGATTTTGCCTTGTTTCCAAAAAGCTTGCCGATTTTAGCAGAGACGTAATAACCAACACTGCCAAAGTGACCGACAGCAAAATCATCACTGCCTGTAATTTGACGAACAGTAGGCTGCAAAATAGCTGGAAACACGACCATACATATTCCCAGTAATATGGAGCCAACGAGTATAAGAGGTGTACCACTCATACCACCAACTGATAGTGATGCCGCGATTAAGCATGCCATAAACAATGTATGATGACCAGTTAAAAAAATATATTTTAAGGGTGTAAATCGCGCAAACACAATGTTCATAATCATACCGAAAACCATAATCATTGCTGTAGATGTGCCGAAGGAAGTTTGAGCGGCTGCGACAATGGCTTCATTATTTGGAATTACCCCTTGTACGGTAAAGGCGTGATCAAACATTTTACTAAAATGAGTTAACGAGCCAATTAACACGGTAGCACCCGCACCCAGAATGACAAAGCCCATCACTGTTTTTAACGTACCAGACAGAACCGTTGAAGCTGACTTTTTTTGAATTAATAAACCAATAAATGCGAATAGGCCGACTAATATAGCTGGTGTTCCTAAAATGTCATTCATAATAACATCTAACATGTTAACACCTCATCCTATCCAATTATTTGAAAGTCATCAAAAAGCTTATAGCAGCGGTTCAAGCTTTAATGTAATCTCAGCAACACTCATCATATTAACCACACTTACGATGCGACCGTTCTTGCTAGCTAACTGGCTAACAATATCTTCTGCACCAATATAAATATCTGCTTGCTCAGCCTTAGCAGATGCTAAATCTGTATGAGTTACCTCCGCAATCTTACCAAGTTCCATTAATGCCTTTTTTATCGTCAATTCCAGCATAAAGCTACTACCTAATCCATTCCCACACACCACTAATATTTTCATGAAGATTGCTTCCTTTCCAAAAAGTGTTGGATTTTTTCCATAATAGCGTCTCTTTGTTGACAGGCGATAATGCTGTCAATTTGCTCTGGGTTTTCTATAATCTGTGTTAAATCGACTAATGCCTGCAAATGTGATGCACTGTCCATAGCAGCTAAGACGAAAATTATGAAAACGGGCTTTTCCGTGTCAAACCACACTGGCTCTTGCAGGGTTAAAAGACTTATTGCAGTCTCCTTCACACCATCTATTGGTCGTGCATGTGGTATGGCGACTTTTGGTGTAATGACGATATATGGTCCATATTCTTCAATAGAATGAATCATTGCTTCAATATAACGTGCCTCAATTTTGTTGTACCGTAGAAGTGGATCTGCAGCCAGACGAATAGCTTCTTGCCAAGTGTTTACAAATTTTGCGAGCTGTATTGTTTCTTTAGTTAGGAACTCAATCAGCAAATGCAACCCTCCCTCTCAATTGGGATTAAAAGCTCCCATTCCATGTTATTATTGCTTACTGTGGAATTATGTCAAAGCACGCTAAATTTTTAACTGTTTGGCTAAATCGTAAATGGACGATTTGACAAATGAATCTATTTTGCTATCTAAGCGGGATTTAGGATAAATTAATTGAATTTTTCGAGTTAATGCTTCATCTTCTAAATCTCGCTTCATTAATAGACCAGATTTTAATTCATCCTCAATGAGTGCAACTGACAGAAATGCAATTGTCTGTCCAAAAGTAAGCATTTTCTTAATAGTGCTAACAGAATCCAGCTCGATTGTGTAAATGGATGGATGGATTGGGTCCATCCACTTTTCGATAAAGTGATTCGTTGAGCTAGAGGAAGTATGCAACAATATTTTATTCTTGAGGACATCCGATTTGGTGATGTCCTTTTTTGCTGCAAGCTCGTGACAAGGACTTAATGCTAATACAAGTGAATCTTCTCCAATTGTTTCATAAACAAGTGACGAGTTTTCCTGCTTTGTTTCCATTATCAGCCCAAAATCTAACTCTTGAAGAGCGATCATTTTTTCAATGTCTGGAGCTGTTTTTACTTCAAGCGATATTCGAATTTCTGGATAAGCTGTAGAAATCTGATGAATAAGTTCTGGCATAAAAATATGGGCAGGTAGCCCGCTGGCACCAAGACGAATGGAGCCGATATGACCTGCCAAAAGATTATCGACAAAGCGGTTCATATCCTTGTGGAGCTGGATAATTTGGCGAGCATAGTGATAGAGCCCCTCGCCAGCTTCTGTTAAACGATATCCCCCTGCATTTGTACGAAATAAATGAATTCCGTATTCCTCCTCAATAGAGCGAATATGAAAGGAAACTGTTGGTGCAGTAATGCCAAGCTCTTTGGCAACTGGGGCTAATTTTTTTAATTCTACGAGTAGGCAAAATGCCTGTAATTTTACATTATTCATTTTATCCTCCTAAAGTAAATTAGAAAAAATCTTTTATTTGCTTAAGTTTATTAGATTTTTTTTAACGAGTTATTAATAGAAGATTAATATTTTCTAAATATCTGGGATTTATAGTTGTATTAGCGAGGAGGATATGATGAAAATCTCACTAACAAATATCGAGAAAAAATTTGGACATGTTCAGGTGCTATGGCCTATTAATTTGGAATTAGAAAGTAAATTTATTACGATTCTAGGGCAATCAGGCTGCGGGAAGACTACATTATTAAAAATATTAGCTGGACTTGAACAACCAACAAATGGAGAAATTCGATTTGATGAATCGATTATATATTCATCTAAGCTCCATCAAAATATCAAACCAAATAAACGTAGTATTGCAATGGTTTTTCAAGATTTTGCGCTATGGCCTCATATGACTATTTTTCAAAATATTGCGTTTGGATTGAAGGGAATTGTTCCAAAGGAAGATATTCTTACACGAGTGCAGCATGTTATGAACTTAGTGAAAATGGGGGGATATGAGAAACGTAAACCTGGAGAGCTTTCAGGTGGACAACAGCAACGGGTAGCACTTGCGAGGGCACTTGCGACAAATCCCAAGCTTATTTTGTTTGATGAGCCCTTATCAGCTCTTGATGCGGTACTTAGAGAGCAGATGCAGGCTGAAATTCTGCAAATTATTGATGAGCTGGATTGTCAGGCGATTTTTGTCACTCATGACCAAACAGAAGCGATGACAATGTCTGATCAAATTATTGTGATGGAGGCAGGCAGAATCGCACAAATAGGGACACCTGAGGAAATATATCATGCGCCAGCAACGCCATATGTGGCCGATTTTATTGGTAAAGTAAATTGGTTTGATAAAGGTAACTATATTGTGAGACCTGAGGGAGTATCCAGAATACGTCGCCCAGGTACAATTGCAAAATTTGCAACAATTATAAAAAGTACCTTTGTTGGAGATCGGTATTTAGTACAGGCTGAGGTAGAAGGCAAGCAATGGAGCTTTTATGAGGCTCAGCCCATAGAGCATGGTATAAAACTTGAAGTATTTATTGACAAAAAGCAAATATATCAATTGGAGGGTTCACATTGAAAAAAAGAGGTTTAACGCTATTTGCGACTGCTGGAATTCTATTGACATTGGCATTAGCTGGATGTGGTAACAAAGAAGTAGAGAAAAAAGAGAAAGTAAGTGCACAGCCAAAAGAAGAGCAAATATTAACAGTATATTCAGCAGGTCCAGATGGATTAGCAGCAAATATTCAACAAGCATTTGAAGAAAAAACAGGTATAAAAGTGGAGATGTTTCAAGGAACAACTGGTAAAATTTTGTCGCGATTAGAGGCAGAAAAAAATAATCCTGTAGCTGACGTTGTTGTACTGGCATCTGTCGCATCTATGGATGGCTTAAAGGAAACAGAACAGCTACAAAGCTATAAAGATGCTGAACAGGCAGAAAAAATCAATGCTGATTGGTCAGATGCTGAGGGCTATTACTATGGATACAGTGCTTCAGCGCTAGGTATAGCCTATAACACAAAAAATACACAAGAGGTACCGACAGATTGGTCAGATTTAGCAAAGGAACAGTGGCAAAATAAAATCAATATACCCGATCCAAGCTTGTCAGGCTCTGCTGTGGATTTTCTATATGGCTATGCACTAGCGGAAAAAGCAGCTTGGAAAACGATGGAGCTGTGGAAGAACAATGGCTTACAAGTGAACGGTGCGAATAAGGAAGCATTAGATGCAGTCATAACAGGTGATAAAAATGCTACGATTGCAGGCGTAGATTATATGGCCTATAAAGCAAAAGCAGATGGGGAGCCAGTGGAAATTATGTATCCGAAAAGTGGAACAGTTGTTAGCCCAAGAGCAGTTGGTATTTTAAAGGATGCAAAGCATGTTGAGGCTGCAAAAGCATACGTAGATTTTTTACTATCTGATGAGGGCAAAAGCTTGTAACAGATGCTTATTTACTACCCGGCAACAAAGAAATACCTGTGAAAAATCGTGCTGCATTAGCTGAAATTCCACAGCTAACTGTGAATTGGAAAGGTGCAGAAACGCAACAGCTTGAGATATTAACGAAATTTAATGATATGTTTCGTTAAGAAATAGGAGGAGGTTTTGCGACCTCCTCCAAGTTTTTAGATGGAAGGATTGAAGCACCAATGATGATGGAAGGTAGACGCACTTTTGGGTTTTTAATGACAATTGTTGTCATATTTGCTATCGCCCCATTAATAGCTATATTAGGTTACACCTTTATTAAGGATGGGCAATTCGACATCTCACAAATCAATCGAATGCTAGAAGCAGAAAGAGTGTGGCGGACACTTGGAAACTCTATATTATTAGGGGTACTTGTAATAGTTGGAACAACCATTATTGCATTTCCTATGGCATTTATCAGAACGAAAACAAGCTTATATCGCTATGATTGGCTCGATATTATTTTAACCATTCCATTTATGATTCCTCCGTATATTGGTTCAATGGGATGGATCTTATTTATGCAACATAATGGCTTTCTCCAACAGCTATTTCCAAGCTCAGCCTGGTTGACGGATACCTTCTTTTCATTATTTGGTATGGTGATGATTATGAGCTTACATCTCTTTCCCTTTTTATATTTAATGTTGAAAAATACGCTCCTTCGTATCAATGGCTCCTTTTTAGATGCAGCACTCATTTTTGGACGAAGCTCATGGAGGAATTGGACTAAAATCGTTTTGCCTTTAGTAGTATCTAGCTATGTTCTAGGAAGCTTGCTTATTTTTATAAAAACACTTGCGGAATTTGGAACACCTGCCACTTTTGGAAATCGAATTGGATTTCAAGTATTTACAACGGAAATTCACACTTACCTATCAAGATGGCCAGTAGACATTAGCATGGCTACATCCCTGTCTTTATTTTTACTATCGGTTTGTCTTGTCATTTGGTATATTCAAAATCTTATCGGACGTAAGCATACATATGGCGTTCTATCTGGCAAAACACCAGCAATGCGTGTGGTTAAGGATAAATGGTATATAAAATTATGCTCTTGGATGTTTGTAGGAATTGTTCTTATATTGTCAATTGGCATTCCTTACTTTTCCATTGTCGTGACATCTTTGCAAAAAGTAAGAGGAGATGGTTTGCAGGCAGGGAATTTTAGCTTTGCATCCTATCAAGAGGTGTTTACAGGGGGAAGCGCAGGATTATCGGCATTTTTAAATAGTGTGATGTTTTCTATTATAACAGCCATTGTGACAGCTATTATTGGATTGTGTGTTGCTCTATATATTAAAAAGGGTGAAACGAAAAAACAGCAAGTATTAGATTTTTTTAGTTTAATGCCCACTATTGTACCTGGAATTGTCTTTGTAGTTGGGTTAATCATGTTCTGGAATGCGCCATGGTTACCAGCAACCATATATAACACAAAGACAATGGTTGTTGTCACGTATTGTGTTCTATTCTTACCATATTCTGTGCAATACACAAAATCCTCATTATCTCAAATAGATTTGTCAATCTTCCAATCAGCAGCTATTTTTGGACGAAGCAAATGGGATGTTTATCGACAAATAATAATTCCATTATTAATGCAAGGAATTCTTGCTGGTATGATGATGACATTTATTATTTCCATGCGTGAGCTTGTTGCTGGATTATTAATTTTGCCTCCATCAGTGGAGACTGGGGCAACATTTATTTACAGCCAGTTTGAGCAAGGGAATGTTGGTGTAGGAATGGCTGTTGCAGTCATTACAGTGATCATGACCGTTATTTTCATGTTTCTACTCGAGTGGCTGCAAAAGCGAGGAGGATATGAGAATGCTTAATATCGAGATTTTAGGCGGAGTCAGTGAATATGGACGTAATTGTTTTTTTATTGAAAAAGAGGGGCGTGCTATTTTACTTGATTGTGGCGTAATGAACAATCCACAAAAGACCTTGCCTAACTTAACAGAGACTCACGTAGCAAAGCTTGAGGCAGTATTTATTTCACATTCTCATATTGATCATGTAGGTGCTATTCCGTTACTGGAAAAGTGGGGATATAAAGGACCGATTATTATGAGTGATATGACTGCACAGCAACTAAAATTGGCATTTCCAAATATAAGTATTTTTCACCCAGAATCCAATGGAGAATGGATAATCGTTAATAAGGATGTGGCTTATCAGTGGGGGTATAGCGGTCATCTCATCGGAAGTGTTTGGTATAAAATTCGGTTTTTAGAGAAAATGCTCTTTTACACTGGCGATTATGTCGTGGATTCTTATTTATTGAAGGCTACGCTGCCAGTAGAGGACGGGACGATTTATGATGTAGCATTTATCGACAGTGGTCATGTTGAAAAACAATCCAATAATATTCAAACATTGCAGCAAATAATGGAATATATAAGCGCTCATCCAGAACAATCATTTATTTTTCCATCTTCATTTTCAGGAAAAACTGTCGATATTGCAGCCTATCTTCATCAGCATACACATAAAACCCTGCACATCGATCAGGATTTTGTATCGTTATTTGAACAGTATGATAAGGCAACTGAAAATTTATTGAATACAAATATCCCATCTGTTAAGCAACAATGTCTGCCAAAGAGTGCTAGTCTTGGGGATGTTTATTTTGTGCCAGATCGTGATAAGTCGAGACTATTGGAGCTGCTACAAAAAATACCGAAAGCTATCGTTATTTTTACGGGCTATTGGCATAAAAACAACTATGAAATGATATTCCCAAAAACGCAATATAAGGAATTTTTTTATAAAACACATCCTAATTATCATGATATTTTAACGCTTTCTAAAAAAATACATGCTCAAACGACCATTTATTTCCATAGTTCATTTACGAATAGAGAAACCACCTTTCTGAAATTACTTAAAAATGAAGAGTAAATACAGCCTCCTTTAGTTTAGAGTTAATAAACTTTTTTCCTGACGAGTTGAATACGACTAGAACATAAAGATTTATATAAATGGGGTAGCCATCAGGTGAAAGTGCTTGTTGGCTAGCCCTTTTTCGTCAACAGGGGCGATAGGTTGAAATAATATAGGGAAAGATGAACCTCATCAATCTTAAAATTTAGCGAAAGCAAATCAGCGGGAGATAAAGAAAGCATCCACTGATTAAGTTACACTTCATGTAAAAGAAAATAGAAGGTAAATAAAAACAGATAAAAATTTGTTCTAACTTTTTTAATTTCGCTTACACTTACTATAGGACGAACTCTTAGCTTTAACACAAGGGAGGAAATGACATAGCGAAAAAAATGGGAATTGTCGCGCTACTATTATTCGGTGTTTATTTGCTGTGTATGTATTGGTATATATTCCATAGCGGTGGTGGTACCGTACCACGAGCATTGCAGGGAACAGTTGCAGATCCAGTTATGTTTATGTCTGAAAAAGAACTGTTTCTAAGCGGAGAATATTCAAAAATAAGGAACTTCCTTTTCTTTGTTGCCACTCCATTAGAATGGTTAGTGTATGCTTTTATTTTACTAATGGGTATTTCACGTTATTTTGAAAAAGTGGCGACAGCACAAACGAAGTGGAAGTTATTACGAAATGCAGGCTATTTATTTTTATTATCATTGCTATTGTATCTTGTGCTATTCCCGCTAGACTATTATCGTTTCTATTTAAGCAAAAGCTACGGTATAAGTACACAAGCATTCTCGTCATGGATGCGAGATGGAATTATTGATTTTTGGGTAAATTTCGGCACGAGCCTCATTGTGGTATCAGTCATATATTGGCTTATTAAAAAGAGTGAAAAAAGATGGTGGCTGTATACATGGCTTTTAACGATTCCATTTTCAATATTTGTGATGTTTATCCAACCTGTTGTCATTGATCCTTTATATAATGATTTTTATCCATTAAAAAATAAGGAACTAGAAGCAAAAATTCTATCTATTGCTACCCAAGCGAATATTCCAGCAGAGCATGTTTACGAAGTGAATATGGCAGAGAAAACAAATGCCTTAAATGCTTATGTCACTGGCATTGGAAGCAATTCGAGAATTGTATTATGGGATACAACCTTAAATAGACTCACTGACAATGAAATATTATTCATCATGGCACATGAAATGGGACATTATGTTGAAAAACATATTTATTTTGGAATCGCAGGGTACCTGTTGTTAACTCTAGGAGGATTGTGGCTAACAGCCAGATGTATGCGTTGGGTGATTAGAAGATATGGACAGGTATTAAAAATAAATAAAATAGGTGATATAGCATCTTATCCGTTATTTTTACTTATTACCTCTATGCTGCTGTTTGCTTCTAACCCTCTGACAAATTATGTTTCAAGGTATCAGGAAACAAGAGCAGATCAATATGCTATTTCACTTACGGGTGATCGAGAGTCGGCAGTTACTGCATTCCAAAAACTAACGATATCTGGTTTAAGTGAGGTAAATCCACAGCTTCTTGTAAAGTGGTTCCGTTATACACATCCTCCGATGTTGGATCGAATTGATAAGGTAGCGGAGAAAGAAGGACAAAAAAAGGAAGTTCCTGTTAAAGAAGAGCAGAAAAAAGAACAACAGAAGCAATAAAATCTGCATTAATATGCTAGGTTTCTTGGATGTATAAGTTGGGTATCCTAATAGAAGAGATATTTGAAAACTTGTTCGTTCTTATGATAGGGGAATCGTTATGCGTAATATTATCGTCATTACACTTTCATCGATTTTAGTGGCCTTTGCCTATAATTTTTTGTTAATTCCCCATGAAATTTTAAGCGGTGGATTAAGTGGGATTGCTATCATGCTAGGTATTGTCACACCCCTAAATACAGGGGTTTTAAATTTACTATTGAATTTGCCCCTACTTATTACAGGGGTTATGAAGCTTGGTAAGCGGTTTATCGGATATACGATATTATCAGTGGCTGTCTTGTCAATTAGCTTGTATATTATTCCTATTTATAAGGCTACACAAGAACCAATCCTTGCCTCCTTATTTGGTGGCGTTATTGTCGGAATCGGTGCAGGTATGATTTTCCGTGCATCTGGCTCCTCTGGTGGTTTTGATATTATAGCTATGTTGTTAAGCCGAAAACGCGATTTCCCATTAGGAGCATTAATTTCTGGAATGAATGGAATAGTGGTAGCGATCTCAGGCTTTGTTTTTAGCTGGGATGCTGCTTTACTTACACTTGTTTCGATTTATGCTACTGGCAAGGTAGTCGATACAATTCATACAAGTCATATTAAATTGACGCTGATGATTATTACAGGTAAGGGTGAGGAAGTGAAACAGCAGCTATTATTAAAGCTTCATCGAGGTGTGACGATAATGGATGCGAAGGGTGCTTACTCAGGAGAAGGGCGTAAGGTTTTAATTACGGTAATTACGCGTTATCAGCTTGCCGAGGTTAAAAGTATGATTAAGGAAACGGATGCAAAAGCCTTTGTTAATATTTTGCAAACGACAGAGGTAATCGGTGTTTTTGATAGGGGCTCAAAGTAAATATAAATTGAAATGGATATTTCTTGTACACACGTTATCGGTTATAATAAATATAATCGAACGTGTGTTTTTATTATGGGACAGAAAGGGAGAGTTTAATAATGAACAAAGAATCAATTCATGGATATTGCTTAATGCTTCGAGGAACAATACATGATTATAAACTGGAGTGGGAGGCTGACCGCTACCAAATTGGTGGAAAAATGTATGCAATGATAGGTGGAAATGCTACCGGAAAGCCAGTCCTTACCTTGAAATGTGAACCACAACGAGCAGAAGAATTAAGGGAGTCTTACGAAAGTATCATACCTGGCTATTATATGAATAAAACGCATTGGAACTCCATTTACATGGATGCAGATGATGTACCCTTTGAGTTAGTGGAAAAGCTCATTGACCATTCCTATGAGCTAATTTTCGGAAAGCTAACAAAAAAAGCACAGCAGGAAGTTCTATTACTTGAAGAGACAATGTGACATGCTTGACTCAATGTTGATAGAAGGTTAAAAAACTGCCCTTTTTCTAAGATATATTGAGGAAAAGGGCAGCTTTTTTTAGCCAAAGCACCGCTGGTATAAGAGAAAAACGCTCAGGTAGTTTGAAGAAACGCTCAGGTTCAAGAGAAAAATGCTCGGGTAGATCGAAGAAATGCTCAGGTGTAAGGGGAAAAAGCTCGGGTAGGTCGAAAAAATGCTCAGGTGCAAGAGAAAAACGCTCGGGTAAGCTAAAGCACCGCTCAGGTCCAAGGCAAAAAACGCTCGGGTAAGCCAAAGCACTGCTCAGGCAATCCAAAGGAACGCTAATGTATAAGCAGAAAAAAGCTCAAATAAGTTAAAAGTAACCCCGAGCCGATTGACACGGCTCGGATCAGACACAAGAAGGATTTGATTTAAGCATTATAGCCACTGTCACCAAAAGGCTTTAGCATGTCGAGCCACTTTTGCTCTAGTTTTTCTAGTTCTCTTTTGGGATCAAAATAGCCCTCTTCTTTTTTCTTTAAGTATTCAACGATTTCAAGGTCAAAGGTATCTTGACCGAAAGTATTGAAATCCGCTTGTAGCTTTTTATTCGTATACGAATTAGTTTTAAGCGAAAATTGAAATCCGTTTAGGCGTTTTAAATTATTGAAGCTACCTACAAACACTTTTCCATTTTGTGTATTGGTCATTGTAAAAACACCTGCTTCAATTTTCATTTCTTTATACATTTCCTTTAATTCTTTTTTATGGTCCATTGAAAATCCTTCTTTCTTATTTTTTATCCTGCCAGCAGATAACCACCAGATAGGTAATGACTAATCATCAAGGAACTCCCTCTGATTCAGTTTCACTTTATCCAATAGGCACTGCCATCATCTGTACGGTCCATAAAACCATACTCAATTAAATAACGGCGGATTTGTACATAATCCTCATACATTGGCTGAATTACCTCATTTAATTCCTTTTCTGTATACTGCTTTGTCTTATCGAAAAGCTTTGTAATTGCTCGCAGTATGACAATTTTATGCTTCTCCCGCTTTGGAAAAAGGGTAAGCTCTTTACCAATTCCCTTTGGAAAATACTTTTCAAGTAACTCTTGTTCCTCAGATAGCGTAATATTATAGCGATCATCCACCATCGTTGCGGTCTTATGGATTGGAATAAAATGATCTTCCTTTTGATTCTTTTCTTTTAACAGTTCCATCATGGCAAGAAATGTTTTTGCTTGCCGCTCTTTTTCCTTAAGGGTAAAGCGATGATGACGAATCGTTGTTGCACTGCCAATATCAAGCATTTCTTTTATTTCTTGATCTGTATGTCCCTCATAAAATAAGCGCAAGATATGGCTTTGATGATCTGTTAACCCCGTTATTTTTTTATTTAATCCATTTAAATAATGAAAAACTGAATGGTGTGCAGAAGTAATATGATGCTGCATAAATTTTTCTGCCTCATACAGTACGCCTTCATGGGGATAGATAATTCCTTTTTCAATTCGCTCACCACAAAGCAAGCAAGTAAAATATGCTGTTTCATCTATGAAGCCCTTTTTAATGTCATCCACCGATGCTTGCCAAAACAACTCATTAACATCCATTGAAAAACCTCCTTTAAATAAACAGAAATAAATTTCGTTTACTTATTTATATTTAAAATAACAAAATGTTTGTTTTAAATCAATAAAAAACACATCGCTTAATAAACGATGTGTCAAAATCTATTTATTTTTCTTTTTGTAAAGAATGATAGATAAGATAGCTAGTACAAGAATGGTAGCTAGAATAATGATGACACTTGTGGATGCACTAAGAATACTTCCATGAAGGTCATAGACAATGCCATACATTTCTTTATAATCTTCTACCTGTGAAGCAGGTACACCTTCGAAAACTTTGGTAATGGAGCTTTCCATAAATGCATTGCGTAATAGTAAAGTTGTATGACTGATAGGGAAATACATTATCAAATTTTGTGCAAAGCTTGGTAATGCACCAATAGGGACATAAACCCCGCATAAGAAGCCAAGCGCAGTTCCCACAAGGGTACTTAATGTTGAAAAGGAGTTTTGCGTGGTCGCAAATAATACTAGAAAAAGATTAAAAACACTGGCAAGTAATACAGATAAAAATAATAGGCCCACTACATGAACGAAATCCCCAATGCTGAGAAGCTCACCGCCAGTGGAAACAATAAAGATTTCACAACCAACGAGGGCAATAAAGGAAAAGATACAGCCGATAATAAAGGCATTGAAAACATAGCTAAATTGTATTGTTGCTCTTGAAATAGGTGCGGTTAAAAAATCAGCCTGTGCTTTAGATTCCAAATCTTTGACGGCAATCCCATAGGCAGCGAGTGTTGTAGTTACAGCAATCATGGATAGCAGTCCCGCTACAAGCCATTCATTCACCATTGTGATTAATTCAGGAGTAGCCTTTGTCATTTGCTCAATAGCGTCCACCTGCATTTTTTGCAGAAATACGGCATACAGCACGATTACTATAATAACAGAAAGTAGTGAATAGAAGACTTGGGTTTTATCTCTTCGAAAAACCTTACTATTTCGTTGTACTAGGCTAATAAATGCTTCCATTACGCAGCACCTCCCTCAGCCATAATATGAAGAAAGACATCATCCATTGTGCCTTTTATTACTTCAAAGGAGGCGATAAATGGCTCTGCTTTTTTTAATAAATCCAAAGCATGAAGCGTTGAATCAACTCGAATTGAGTATATACCGAGCTTTTCTGTGTAGGAAATGGCATTGTCCTTGAGCCATTTACTCCCTTCAGCACTATTATGAAAGACAAGTGACATTGAATCATAGGCATATTTAGTTTTCAACGCGTCTGGTGTCCCCTCAGCGACAATTTCTCCTTGCTTTAATACGATAACATGATGTGCAACAGCCGCTTCCTCCATATAATGCGTTGTTAAAAACACAGTCATGTTTGTTTCAATTTGTAGCTGTTTAATAGCCTGCCAAACGAATTGACGTGTTTGTGGATCTAAGCCGGTTGTTGGCTCATCTAAAAACAATATTTTTGGACGATGAATGAGCGCGCGTGCAATATCAGCACGTCTTTTTTGACCACCTGACAATGTTCCATATTTACATTTTTCTATATCCTCTAAATGCAAATAGGTAGAAACAAATTGATAGTTTTCATCAAGCTGTGCGCTGGATAAACCGTATGTTTTGCCGCGATGTAGTATATTTTCACGAACTGTTAATCGCTCATCAAGCAGGCTTTGCTGAAAGACCACGCCAATTGATTTCCGTATTTCAGCATTGTGATTGCTTGCATCAAGGGTATGGCCATTAATTTTCACAGTTCCACTTGATTTTTGTAATAAGGTACAAAGTATTTCAATGGTTGTTGATTTACCTGCACCATTTGCCCCCAAAAAAGCGAAGAGGGTGCCTTCTTCTACGGTAAATGTAATCCCTTTAACAGCCTGATGTTCACCATATTGCTTACGAAGGTTTTCAACTTGTATAGCAAATCCCATAATAGATTATTCCTTTCTTTTTTGTATTTCATGATTGATTTCATTAATATCGTTTAATTGAAGCACGTAGGTAATACCCCATACGATAATGTAAATAACGATTTCGGCTATCAGTATATATACAAGACTAGAATGATCGAACCAGTGGCCAAAATAACCTGCGATGATTACACACAAAGTTACAGCGATTATGTGTAAGGACAGTTGTATTAAAAAGGGTAATCGCTCGATATCATATATTAAGGACAATAAGCCTATGACAACACCTAGAATGGCAGCGATTATTACTTGCTCAAGTAATTCTGATCCTACTATTACTCCATTATTAGACATCATACTTAAGGTCACTAGGACGTAGGAAGAACTCAGTGAAATAAGTAGACCAATAATCATCATGCGTAATGTTTTCATATTATGAATCCCTCCCGATACCTAGATGGCGTTTCAACTCTTTTAAATATTTTCGGCTGACATGTACGGTAACATCATTCTCAAGTATTAGTTCCGTCGTTCCCAGTTTCCCCATTTGAATAGAGGCGATTTTATGAATATTGACGAGTGTTGATTTGCTGACACGCGCAAAATCTTTTGCAAATTGCGCTTCTAGTTCATATAATTTGCGTTTTGATTCAAATTCCTGCTCTTCTGTCTGCAAAAATACCTTCGCATCCTCTGCATAAATTGAAAAAATTTCAGAAATCTTTAGCATATGAATTTCCTGCTGGATATAGCCATCTATCATCGTTGTTTGTGAAGCTTGGAGTTGCTTCAACAGTCGCTCAATTTGTTCGTTATATTCTTTCGCATGTATATGAACCTCAATTTCTTCTAGCGCGCTATTAATTGTTAAATGAATCTTCATTAGAGGCCTCCTTTGCCTATCCCCATCACTGGGTTAACACTGAATCAGGTAATAATAATGTAGCATAGAAAAAATTGGGTGGGAGAATTTCTTCGATAAGAGGTCAAAATTTAAGGATGACAGGTTTATTTTTCACAATATAGGATCTTGCCAAAAGCAGCGAAGTAGAAAAGTAGGGAAGTTAACTGCATAATGGACTTATATAGTCAGTCACGAGGGGTTGCTTCTATGTTTGTATTTGATCGACACATGTTTATTACACTATGTATTGGGCTAGCAGGTGCATTTGTCTTTCAAGCTGTCCATATTCCGATGCCATGGTTACTAGGAGCCATAGCGGCAGTACTTATTGTTCAATTATCAACAAAAGTACAATTGAAATGGCATCCATATTTTCGGAATTTTGGTTTGATCGTAGCGGGATATTCTATTGGGTTTGCTTTTACACCAGAAGCTGTCCAGGATATTAAACAATTTTTAGGGAGTATGATTGTGCTCAATCTTTTGTTTATCGCTTTGTTTTTTGCTGTAAGTTATATTGTGGCAAAGCGTACAGATTTAGATTTTGCAACCGCATTAACTTGCTGTGTACCTGGGGGAATGTCACAGGTAGTGGCCTTTGCTGAGGAGCAAGGGGATATGGATATGGTCATCATTACATTCTTTCAAATACTGAGGGTTCTGCTAATCGTTGGCTTTGTGCCATTAATGGTAGCAGGTTCTGGCGGAGGCGGCAGCACCATAGATGGTACATATACATGGAGGCTTATTGGGGTACTTGTTTTATGTAGCGCTGTGGGATGGCTTGCGCAAAAAATAAAAATCCCAACAGGCTATATGCTAGGACCCGTATTTTTATTAATGGGAATCAATATAGCTGGGATAGAGGTACCGCAAATGCCGATATCCTTACTACATATTGCTCAGCTAATGCTTGGTATTTATATTGGACTTTTACTAAAAAAAGAGGATCTACATTTATCTAAGAAGCATGTATTTTATGCATTTGTATCAGCTGGTATCTTTATTGGGGGTGCCTTTGGTTTAACATTTGTTATGCAGAGCTTGTACAATCTTGATTTTGGGACAGGCTTTTTAAGTATTGTACCAGGTGGGCTTGATCAAATGGGCATAATCGCTGCTTCTGTTCATGCAAATGTCACGATTGTCACAGCCTTTCAGCTTTTCCGTGTGTTAGTCGTATCCATCTTCCTTGTTCCGTTTGTTAAAATGTTTGTGAAAAAGGTGAGGGTGTAGTAGGTGAACTAGATAAGCGAGATGGCAACAGGTAAATGAACTGTGTTAATCATACTTACAGCCAATTGCAAATGTTTTTACCAGTAGTATTATCACGGCAAATCAGCTCCATAAAAAAGATTGTCCATTGGCATTTACCAAATGAACAATCTTTTATGTCATTAATATTTAAATTGATGAATTAAATCTTGCAGTGTCTCCGCATTTTTTGTAAGCTGTGAGGCAGCTATATTGATATCCTCCATGGATTCAAGATTTGTTTCAGCAATTTGTGTAACGACCTTCGACTGCTCACGTGCTTCAACGGCAATCTCAGCCATAATATGTGTAGAAGCATTGGCCTGTTCTATACGCGCGTAGAGCTCTTCAGCAATCCCCGAAACCTCTTGAATTTTATTGGTTACGAGAGAAACCTTAGCTGTAATCTCTTCAAATGCAACGCTTGTTGTTTGCACCACTTTGGCACTTGAAGCAGCTTCTTGTTCACTCTCTTGCATATGCTCACGTGCTTCCTTCGCTAGCTGCTGCATTGTATGAATCGTCTGGGTTATTTCTGCTGCAGATGTTTTTGATTGCTCTGCTAATTTACGAACCTCTTCGGCTACCACTGCGAAGCCTTTTCCGTGTTCTCCAGCACGCGCTGCTTCAATAGAGGCATTTAACGCCAGTAAATTCGTTTGATCTGCAATGGCATGAATCACTTCAACAATTTCGTCAATTTTATTAGCATGTGTATCAAGTGCCGCAATCGAATTGGCACTTTCTTGCACAGCTACTGCCATAGCCTGCATTTGCATTTGCATCTCCTGTGCTGTCTGTTCTCCATGCTTAGCTGTATCAAAAGCATCAGAAGCATAGGAAGAAACCTCGCTATTTGTTTCTGTTACTAATTGAATGCCTCCTGCAATATCCTGCATGGCCTCAGCATTTTCATTGGCACTATGCTTTTGCGTACTGGCACCGCTTGCTAATTCCTGCATATTGGCTGTTAAATTCTCTGTTGTGTCTGTCGTAGAGCCAGCAGTTGCAGAAAGCTCAGCAGATGATGCAGACACCTGATTAGCTGTTTCATCCACTCGTTGCATCATCTTACGTAATGTTGCAAGCATCGCATTGAATGAATTTGCCAGCTCACCGATTTCATCCTTAGACTTAACAATAATCTGTTGTGTTAAATCGCCCTTTCCAGCCGAAATGGTTTCTAGTTGAGCATTTAAGTGCTTTAATGGTTTAACAATCCCTCGTACAAATAAGATACCTGCAATTACTGCAATTATCGCAGTAATAACTGCAAGAACACCCATTTTAAAGAGCATTTTTTGGGCCGCTGCATCGATATCAGAAGAAGGCACACCTGCAAAAATCATGCCAATTATTTCTCCATCTGCATTATGAAGGGGTTCATACTTTGTAAAATAGGGTTCACCCACAACCTCTGCTGTGCCTGTATATATTTTTCCCTGAGACAACACAGCCTCCACTACTTTTGGATCTGCAGTTGTTCCAATTGCTCGCTGTCCATCTACAACTATATTTGTATTAATACGTGTATCATTCGCGAAAACTGTAATTGCTGCTTGAGATAATTCTCCTAATTTATCGATGATGTCAGTCTCATCCGCTACCTTTGCATTGCCCTTGTAAAGCTCTCCGTTTTTTAGCTGCCAATCTCCTGGTAAGGTTTGATGGAGATTATGTACACTTAAATCTAAAATCTGATTAAGACGGATATTATATTCATCTTGTAAAGCTGTTTTCATTTCGCTTGTATTTACTAGACTAATCGCAATCAGAACAAAGGTAATGATTGCAACAATCAACAAGCTCATTTTGTTTTGCATACTTAGCTTTTTCATAAATGCCCCTCCACATTTTAGCCACATAAAATAGACAGTAAGCTACTGCTGAAAAAAAGCTTACTGCCAAATTACTAAATATTGAAATAATTTAGGAAAACATTTCTATTTTTTAGTATATAGCTAGATGGAACATTTGTATATTTACAAAAAAGTGACAACTGAAATTTTTTCTTTTCTAAAGTCCTTGAAATATGGTATTATAAATTTAACTATTATGAACGGAGGTGAAAAGGAATGAAACAAAACGCTACGAAAACATGTGTAAAAGTGGATACAGCTATGTATTTTGCACGTGGTATTACTTTCGATTTTGCGAACAACGGGAGAGGTCTGTCCATTTTTAAGCAAAATCAAATAATAACAAACGTAGCGGATTAACCATTCTTTTTCACAAATTAATGAGGAAAAGACTGCTTGTTAATGGAGCAGTCTTTTTTTTGTGTCTATAGATGTTTTCGCACGTTTCATTGGAGGAAAAAACGATGCAAATTAAAGCTGAACAAATACAAAAAATTATTGGTGGGAATATTTTATTTGAAGGACTTCAATTAGAAGTGAATACAGGAGAGCATGTTGCCATTGTTGGCGTGAACGGAAGCGGGAAAACGACCTTATTACAGTTATTATCTGGTTTGGATACACCAGATAAGGGACGGATTATAAAAAGTAAGGAAGCGACTATTGGCTATCTTCATCAAATTCCGCATTATCCTATGTTATCTGTAAAGCAAGTGCTGGAGGAGGCATTTGCTGAAATTTATGCATTGAAGGCAAAGATGACAAAGCTAGAGCAGGAAATGCAGGTAGCTGTATCAGATAAGATACTTGAGCAATATGGTCATGTGCAAGAACAATTTATGCTGCAGGGTGGCTACGAGATTGATGCGCAATTGGCGATGATTGCTAATGGTTTAGGTATTACACCATTACTTGAGCAGCCTTTTACTAGCTTAAGCGGAGGAGAGAAAACAAAGGTTATGCTAGGGCAAATCCTTTTAAGTAATCCCTCTATTTTGCTATTAGATGAACCAACCAATCATCTAGACATGCAAGCAATTGAATGGCTAGAAAATTATGTACGGAACTTCGCGGGGATAGTGATTGTTGTATCCCATGATCGCCATTTTATGAATCAAATGGCTCAAAAGATTATAGAAATTGAAGATGGAGAGGCACTTACGTATATTGGCAATTACAGTGCATTTGTTAAACAAAAGGAAGCGAAGGTTGAACAGCAATTTGCTGAATTTGAGGAGCAGCAGAAGAAAATAAAAAAAATGCAGGAAACTATCAAGCGTTTAAAGCAATGGGCAAATGAAGCGAATCCACCGAACGCTTCCATGCATCGACGTGCTAAAAGCATGGAAAAGGCATTGGCTCGAATTGAGCGGGTCAAGAAGCCGTTAACGAAAAAGAAAATGAATTTAGCTCTAACAATGGCTGAGCGTAGTGGTAAAGAGGTTGTGCAAATGAAGGCAATTAGCCATGCATTTGATAAGCCGCTATTAAAGGAATGCGATTTGTCTGTTTACTTCGGAGAACGACTGGCGATTGTTGGCGGTAATGGCAGTGGTAAATCCACATTATTAAAAATGATACTAGGTGAGGTCGTACCAAATGGAGGAAGCTGTCGTGTTGGTAACAGTGTGAAAATTGGCTACCTTTCGCAACAGTTTGAGCATGAGCATCCATCGATTCGTTTAATTGATGCCTTTCGAGAGAGTGTCTCAGTATCAGAGGCTGAGGCACGACATATACTTGCTCAATTTTTATTTTATGGCTATGATGTCTTCAAGAAAGTGAAGGATTTAAGCGGTGGGGAAAAGATGCGCTTACGCCTAGCTCAGTTAATGCATGAGGATATCAACCTATTGATACTGGATGAACCGACCAACCATTTAGATATTGAGGCCAGAGAGGTATTGGAGGATACATTGGAATCCTTTGAGGGAACGATTATAGGTGTGTCTCATGACCGCTATTTCCTACAAAAGATTTTTACAAAAGTAGCATGGATTAAGCATGAAGTCATTCAAGTATTTGAGGGTGATTATGAGTGGGCAAGGAATAAACATGCTGAGCTAGTAGATGAACCTGTAATAAAAGAGATAACAGAAAAGCCTATTAGTGCTAAGCAAGAGCAACCTATTGAGCAGCAAATAGAAAAGCTTGAATTAAAATTAAAGGAGCCGACACTGGCTAAGGAGCAGCGTCAAAAGCTTGAGCATCAGTTAGAGGCTTTATTTGAAAGATGGGTCGAGGGAGGAACAGAGCATGCATAGTTTAGAACACATTATAGAACTTGATCTTCATTATCTTAAGAGTTTTAGTAAGATGGAGACATGTGAAGAAGGAGTATTATTTTACAATGAGGATAATCCAACATATTTTGATGCAAATCATGCACACATTTGGCGTAAAATAAATAAACCTGATGTGGTATTGAGCAAAATAAAGAAATTCTATCAATCTAAAGCACTTATCCCAAGATTGTACCTATACAATCTGGAGGAAAATCAGGCCTGTATAAAAACTTTAGAAATGCACGGCTTTCAATATGAAAGCTTTATAGATGATATACAATGTTGGAACGGTGAATCTGCATTACTACCACATAATCCAGCTATAGCCATCGAACGAGTAACAGATACAAATGTAGATGAAGCAATGGCAGTTGAAATGAGTATTGCAACATTTGG
Organism: Lysinibacillus sp. FW301-JW8; assembly: GCF_058788755.1. NCBI lineage: Bacteria > Bacillati > Bacillota > Bacilli > Caryophanales > Bacillaceae > Lysinibacillus > Lysinibacillus sp. FW301-JW8. Next base: position 2,150 of record NZ_JBYTBB010000075.1, on the reverse strand, counting down.
GGATCCTTCATTAATAAAGAAGGCTTTTGAGCAAACATATCGCTCTCCATACTTTACGTATTATTTATTAAAGCTAGATGGGAAAGCATGCTGTACTGCCAATCTTTTTATCTCAGGAAATCAAGGAAGAATTGAAAGTGTAGCAACACTCGAAAGCCATCGAGGGCAAGGGCTGATTGGCTATATCCTTCAGCATATTCAGCAGCAGTCAATCCAGCTAGGGTTAGAAAATCTTTGGATTATGCCAATAAATGCGCAGGTGGCAAAGGTCTACGACAGGGCAAACTTTAAATCAGTAGGAAAAATAACATCCATACATGCATTTACAGAAGGAAAAAGCATTCATCAAATACGACAAAATTCTTAATTAGATAAAATAAAAAATCGCCATATTCCAGTGAGACTTCAATCCTCACAAGGAATATGGCGAATTATTTTATAAAGATAAGTTAGAAGGTTACCTGCCAATTATGATTACATGTCGCTTGGATAATAGGATGCTTTAGAAGATAATCAGCAATCAGCTCTGTCATATCTATTTGAATCTCCTTCACAACAGGCCGATTTCTTAAAAAATCAAAATTACCTGCTCCCGTAGCACGATAGCTACTCATTACCACTTCAAATTCTTCCTCCATCTTTATAGGCTCACCCTGAATGGTTAGCATAGTGACCCGCTCGCCAATAGGCTTTGAAATATCTATGATATACTCAATGCCCTCCCACATATCGTAATTATACGGTTGTGCCTTTGGATATTGAAATGATTTAGCTACTTTTAGCTCATTTGCCTCAACTGTAAAATAGGTCGCTGATTGTTCAAGGGCTAGCAAGATATCCAGCCCAGATAGTCGCAGCACCTTTAAGGTATTTGCATAAATATAATTCGTCACAATATCCCGCATTGTTACTGCTTGCTTTAAGCCACCATGCTCATCATGAAAGAGCGCTGTACAAGAAATAGCAGCTCCTGATGCTTCCATTTGAATACGATTAATAAATTCAATATAGGGATGCTCTTGAATACGTGCAAGAAAGGCATCCTCCACAAGCATATTTCCTTGGATAGTCCCAATTGTCTCATCTAGCCATGCATCTGTTTTTTGAAAAGTAGGCGAGATAATATTATAAACAGTTGTTTCACATATAGTGTCTTCCTGTACATACAGTAGTGATGGTGTATGAGCTATGGAATGAATTCTCTGTTCATTATCCAGTGTAATGGCTAGTTCGATACTGGCTAAGCAAATACCCTTAGTACCGGGCTGAACAATTGATTTTCCGTTGATGTTGGAAGAAATTTCACGATGCTGATGTCCAGAAATAATAATATCTACTTCTTCAATTTCTGTGCACATACGGTACCCTTGATTTTCTCCATTTTCATCCTCTAGTAATTCTCCTGTCTCTAGGTTCCGCTCAAATCCTCCATGATAGCTAAGGATAAGAACATCTATTTGTTCATTTGCTCGCATCCATTTTGCCCAATAGCTAGCACTTGTAAAGGCGTCTTCAAAGTGAAGCCCAGAAATATGCTGTGGCTCCTCCCAATGTGTCACAAAATGAGTTGTCACTCCTAAAACCCCTATACGGACACCATCTATTTCTTTAATGATATAAGGCTTCGTCAAAGGTCTGCCATCTTCCGTTAAAACATTTGCACCCAGCCATGGAAATTGTGATTGGTTGATGATGGATTGTAAGGCAGGTAGCCCATAATTAAATTCATGATTACCAAAAACCATGGCATCGTATTGAAGAGCATTTGCAGCCTGAATAAATGGGTTAGGCATATGCGCTTGAAATTTTTGATGATAAAAGGTCATGGGACTTCCCTGAATAAAATCTCCATTATCAAGTAAAAGTGTCGGTCCTTTATGTCGTTTCTCTTGAATAATGGATGCTAGTTTAGCTAATCCAAGTGCCTCATTCCGTGCATCACGAAAGGTAGTAGGCATAATATAACCGTGAATATCACTAGTGGCCAATATTTGTATGGTTTTGACAGTCATAGAGAGTCCTCCGTTAGTTAGTATACATACAGTATATAAGGTTTTTTTTATTAATTTCATGTCACTAGCATCGCATTAAAATAATGCCTCATTCAAATTAATCATAATTTTCTGTAATTACATGTAAGCACAAAAAAG
>NZ_JBYTBB010000074.1:0-26466 GCF_058788755.1 Lysinibacillus sp. FW301-JW8 | reverse complement strand
CCTGGAACGGAAATCACCTTCATTTTGACTAAATATTCACAAAGAGTCCCTTGCCTATTTAATTTTTCAACACTATGGCAATTACGCTAGGGCGTAATTGATTTGAAAAAATAGATTTTCCTGTAGAAGGAAGGCCCAATCAAGTGTTTAAGCTCAAAAAGACTAGGATTTTGTTTGAAATGGCGCATTGATTTAGTAGGAGCAATATATATCTATTTTTTTAACCTAATTTTAACCTTTGAAAAGTATAATGTTACAAGACATACAATTCAAATAAATTAAATCTTATATGTAATTAACTTGAAAGAAAGGGGAAATGGAATGAATCAGGCCTTTAAAATAGTATCGTTAATTACTCTAACAGCCACAATCACAATAGGTTTCTTACTAGGATTGCTTTTTGGAGAAGATAGTAAAGCCTATGCTGCTGAAAATTGGGAAGATGCTGAAAGCGGGGGAATAGAAAGTGCTCAATATGCAACCCTATTTAACTCAAACGACACTCCCTATATTGCTTATGCGGATTCCAATCATGGTGGAAAAGTAACAGTGAAGAAATATAATGGGAACGTTTGGGAGTCCGTTGGGAGCGAAGGCTTTTCAGAAGGTCCGACACGATACCCATCTTTGGCAGCGGTTAACGGAGAGCTTTATGTGACCTATCTTCATAATACTAGCGCTGTCATGAAGCAATATGTGGGAGGGAGCTGGGAAACAGTTTGGACAGAAACTGATGCATCAGATGAGTTTCCTCCATTCCTAAAGAGTATTAATGGAAAAATATATTGGGCATATGCACGTGCAGTAAAGGTGGGCGGGACAGAAAGAATTCATGCCAGAGTCATGGAGAATGAAGGAAATAATAATTGGGAACAAATATTGGACGCTTCCAATCAAGCAGGGAACATCCTAAATGTTGCATTAGCCAGTCAAAATGGAAAAGTGAAAGTAGTGCTTGTATGGCCTAGCAATATGATACATGTTTATATTTTTAATGGGCGGCAGCAGGGTACATGGTGGTCAATGGAGGAGCAGTATAGCATGTCATCACGAAATCCCATCGCTGCAGCTGCCAATGATACTAATCATTCCTCTTATTTTGCTACAGTAGATATGAAAGATAGCTCTATAAAGGTGTACACGGATATTCCAGGCTACAATAACTCATCCATGAGCAGTCCCGGTCGTTCTGGAACAGATGAGGGGACACATGCGTTGGACATGGATGTTAAAGATGGTATTCCTTATTTAGCATATATAGATAGCAACAGCGGGAAAGCAACAGTAAAGGTTAATGCTGGGAATTGGGAGGCATTAGGCAATGAAGCTTTTTCGAAGTCAGATGTAAAAGGACTTTCTTTATCCATTGTTAGTGGTACTACTTATGTTGCAGCAACAGATTCTTCTGGGAGTTCTACTGTATATAGAATGGCTTCAACATCTCCTTTATTATCTACCACTGCAACAAGTAGTGATGTAGATAAAGCAATAGAAATTATGTTTACAGATGACCCAATATGGCGTCAAAAGATTAAAGCGGTAAAAGACGAAACAAACAGGAGACTTTCATACACAGTTGATCAAGGAAAAATTACGATTAATGCAAATGAGCTAACTGCAACTGGTCATACTCTCAAGGTAACAGCAATTGGCTATGCAGATACATCGGTGAAAATCTTATCCGATAATACAGATTTGAGCAACCTAGTACTGAATAGTGGCTCTTTAAATGAAACCTTTGATTCAGCAAAGACTAACTACACACAGAATGTGAGTCATAACGTTACAAGTATACAGGTAACGCCTATTACGACTGATGCGACTGCAACGGTAACAGTTAACGGCAATTCTGTATTGAATGGACAAACAAGTACACCAATATCTTTACAGGCAGGGAATAATACAATCACGATTGTTGTAACAGCACAGACTGGTGCAACAAAGACGTATGTGATTCAAGTAAATCAAATGTCACCGCCAACAAACGCAGATTTGAGTAGCTTAACCCTTAGTAGTGGGCCTTTAAATGAAAGCTTTGATCCAGCGAAGACGAGCTACACCCAGAATGTGGTTCAAAGCGTCACAAGCATACAGGTAACACCTATAGTGACCGATGCAACTGCAACTATAACAGTTAATAACAATAATGTGCCAAGTGGCCAAGCAAGTGCACCGATTCCTCTGCAAGCAGGAAGTAATATAATTACTATTGTTGTGACAGCACAGAATGGGGCAACGAAGACATATACGATTCAAGTAGAGCAATTTACGCCGTCAACAAATGCAGATTTAAGTAACTTAACTGTAAGTAGCGGTCCTTTAAATGAAAGCTTTAATCCAGCGAAGACGAGCTACACCCAGAATGTGGTTCAAAGCGTCACAAGTATACAAGTAACGCCTACAGTGACCGATGCAACTGCAACGGTAACAGTCAACAACGATTATGTGTTAAGTGGACAAGCAAGTGCACCGATTCCTTTGCAAGCAGGAAATAATATTATTTCCGTTGTTGTGACAGCACAGGATGGTACTACAAAAACCTATACAATTCTAGTAAATCAAAGGGGACCTTCTACAAATGCGGATTTGGGCAACTTAACCTTGAATAGTGGTCCTTTAAATGAAGCGTTTTATCCAACGAAGACATTCTACACACAATTTGTAGAAAACAGGATAGAGAGTCTAATAGTTAACCCCATTACTGCAGATATAAGGGCAAGTGTGACAGTGAACGGTTTATTGGTTCCGAATGGACATGTAAGCTCTACAATTCCTTTAACGATAGGAAGCAACATCATTTTGATTGAAGTAACTGCAGAGGATGGCATGACAACAAAAAAATACACAATTCATATCGACAGACAAGCTGCTATTCAACCACAGCCACCTTCTTATTACGCTGTTACTGGTGTAAGTTTAAATTATAATGAGCTTAGATTGACAGAGGGCGGAGAAAAAGTTGTTTTACAAGCAACGATACAACCATCTTATGCAACGAATTCAAGCGTGAAATGGAGTAGTAGTAACCCAGAAGTAGCATCAGTGGACGAAAACGGTGTTGTTACGCCACTTACTGCTGGAATAGCAATGATAACAGTTACAACAGTAGATCAAAATAAGAGCACAACAATTCTTGTAAAAGTTGAAAAAGACAGTGAGACTGTGACACCAGAACCAGAACCAGAACCAGAACCTACGCCTGAACCAGAGCAAACAATAGAATTTAGCGATGTTTCATCAGATTTTTGGGCTTATAAGGAAATTCAAGACCTTGTATCAAAGGGCATCATTCAAGGTTATCCAAATGATGAGTTTAGACCAAATGAATCAATTCGTCGTGAGCATATGATATTAATGATTACTCGATTGGGTCGATTAACAGAAGAGAGGGATATTCAGGACTTTACTGATATACCAGTAAATTACGTCTATTACAATGAAATTCGTTTGGCACAGCGAGCGGGCATAATTGATGGACAGGATGGAGCATTTCATCCAAAGTCTATTTTAACAAGAGCTCAAGCAGTAAAAATTATTGCACTTGCTTTTAATATTGATGGAGAAGGTGCAAAGAAATTTAAAGATGTACCAGCAGATGCATGGTATGCCCCATACGTAAATGCGTTAGCCAAAAAAGGCATTGTACTAGGGGATGATGAATATTTCAAACCGAATGCACCTTTAACACGTGCCCAATTTGCTGCGTTATTATATCGCACATTACAATTAACAGAGAACTAGAAGCGGAAACGATGACAGGAATAACTGTCATCGTCTTTTTTTGTTTTGAAGTTCTCGCATTTATTTTTCCTACTAACTATTGAAATAGTAGTAGAAAAACTGTTATAGTGAAATTATTTGTCTGACGTCTGACTATTATTTGTTAAGATTGGCTGTTCTTAAATTTTCGTTATTGGACATAATGAATGGAAGAATGACTTTGTAGTCGAATGCTCAAAATTAATATGGGGGAATTTATGAGATACTTAATATCTTTTTGCGGATTGCTGCTTGTTTTTGGTTTAGCTCTATTAATGAGCAAAAACAAAAAAGAAATAAAATATAAAAATATACTGATGATGGTAATCATCCAATTTCTGTTGGCAGCATTCCTATTAAATACAAAATTTGGTTATGTTTTAATAAAAGGAATAACGAAAGTATTTGATCATTTATTATCTTACGCAAATACGGGTATATCCTTTGTTTTTGGAGGATTAGCGAATAAAGGGGAATCCCCATTCTTTCTTAGTGTTTTATTACCGATTGTCTTTGTATCTGTATTGATTGGGATTTTGCAGCATTTTAAAATTCTTCCTTTCTTCATGAAATGGGTCGGTTTATTTTTAAGTAAAGTAAATGGAATGGGGAAGTTGGAATCTTATAATGCTGTTGCTTCTGCAATGGTTGGTCAATCTGAGGTATTTATAACGGTAAAGAAACAATTGGATAAGCTGACTCCACAGCGAATGTATACATTATGTGCATCAGCTATGTCAACCGTTTCTATGGCAGTTGTTGGAGCATATATGACAATGATTGAGCCAAAATATGTTGTAACGGCGATTGTGTTGAACTTATTTGGTGGATTTATTATTGTTTCAATTATTAATCCATATAGAGTAGAGGAAAGTGAAGATATTTTAACGATTGAAGATGAACATAAACAATCTTTCTTTCAAATGCTTGGAGAATATATTATGGATGGATTTAAAGTAGCTATAATTGTTGGAGCTATGCTTATTGGTTTTGTAGCATTAATGGATATGATTAATTCACTATTTGATATAGTGTTCGGTATATCTTTTCAAGAAATATTGGGTTATATCTTTGCACCAATAGCCTTCCTAATAGGTGTACCATGGGCAGATGCTATTTCTGCTGGGGGAATTATGGCTACCAAATTAGTAACGAATGAATTTGTGGCAATGATAAGCCTTGGAGAAGCGGCTAAGTCTATGAGTGCGCATACAGTAGCTATTATTTCTGTCTTTCTTGTATCCTTTGCAAATTTTTCTTCTATCGGCATTATTGCTGGAGCAGTAAAAGGTTTGAATGAAAAGCAAGGCAATATAGTTGCTCGTTTTGGCTTAAAGCTGTTGTATGGAGCCACACTCGTTAGTATCTTAACAGCTACAATAGTTGGTTTCGTTATTTAATTTAGAAAAAAAGCAGTAATAGCTATTTGAACTGCACTCCATCTGTTAGATTGGGGTGCGTTTTTTTATGATAGGGCGTATTTTTAATTAAGTCATACAAAAATAAAAAAGGTTGAATAATAGGATTGCCACGTGTATAAAGAGACAACGTAACAATCCTATAGTTAATGTTTATTGGTTTGCTTTTTTAAATTTCTCAATAAGTGAAGCTGTTCGTCTACCTTTGTTAAATAACCTTCAGAGAAAATTTTAACAGCACGTTTTGACATCTTATGATAATTTTTATCGTTGTATAATTTCTAAGCACTACTAATTTCGGTAAAAGTATATTCGATGAAGATCAGTGCTGGCAACACAACCTCATACAGTTGGACAAGTTGCTTCCAAATGGTAAGTATCGAAGAGTAGATGCTTTTCTACAAACATTATTTTATGATAATCACTTAAACTCAATAATATGAGAATAAATTAATCGTTAATAAAATCCAGATTATTTAATATATCTGTTACTTCCAACTTAAATGTCTCATTCTCTATTACAGAGTGAATTAATGGACGGCTCCCAATAAGTTCTATAATAATTTGATGCTTATTTTCCTGAGCAAAATGGACTATTTCTTCAAATTGAGTGTGATTATAGTAAATGTCCACATCATAGTATTTTCTTAATTCACGAGCTATCAGAAAAATCTTAGGATGGAACTCTTCGTTAGCATCCGCTAGCAATATTTTATGGGGAAGTAATATATTTTTGTTAATATAATCTAGGTTTTTCAAAACTGATAATAATCTTTCTAAACCAAAGGCTAAGCCAACACCTGGTTCATTTAAATTGCCGACAGCAGAAACTAAATTATTGTATCGTCCACCACCTAAAATTGCTCCGATTTCTGAGTCAATAACCAAACCCTCTAATATATAACCTGTATAATAATCTGCTCCTCTTGCTAATGTTAAATCAATTTTGATGTTTGATTGAACATTTTTTGGTAAATAGGAGAGTATAAATTTCAAATCGGCTGTCGCCTTCGTAGAAGAGAGACAGTAATTAAAGAACTTTTCAATTTGATTTATTTGATCTTGTAAATCCTCATATTGAGCTAAAAGGTTAGAAAAACACTCGATTTCACTCAATATTTGATTTGCAATATCTAAAGGAATTTTATTTTCTATTAGTTTATTTTTTATACCTTGTAATCCGTCTTTTGAAACTTTATCTGCATAATCTAAGGCTCTTTGCAATCCGAGCTGTTCTTCTTTGGTATTCAAACCAACTTTAAGTGCTAAGGCTTGAATAAGCAGTCTATGATTTATTTTCAAAACAAAGTTTTTTATTCCTAACTTATTAATCAATTCATGTGCCATTATCGTAATATCGATTTCAGCTAATAAACTGTCTGAACCAATAATATCAGCGTCGCATTGTGTAAATTCTCTATAATGACTTTTTCCAGGCTGGTCATCTCTAAAAGAGGGACCAATTTGAAATCTTTTATAAGGTCTCGGTATATTTGGATGCATACTTACTACTCTAGCCAGTGGTACAGTTAGATCATAGCGAGGGATAAGATATTTTTCATTTTTATCTTTTATATGAAAAAATAACTTTTCTCCTTCCCCGTGATGTCCGTTAAATGTATCTAAGTATTCTAAAATAGGTGTTTTATGTGGATTAAAACCATAGTTTTCATAAACACCTTTAATTATATTGATTATGTGTTCTCGATACCTCATGTCAAATCCTAAAACATCTTCGGTTCCTTCAGGAATAGATAGAGTCTTTTCGTTTAGGTTAAAAATCATCTTTGAATCTTCCTTTCGAGGAGACTTTGAATCTTATTAATTTTTTTTTTGGAAATAGATTAAGAAAGTTAATCCTATTAAGATGAAAATGCCTCCCAATAGTTGAAGTGGTTCCATTACTTCCTGCAAAAATAGTAAGCCAAAAATAGAGGTGAATATAGGTTCTACCATACTTATCATAGAAACATTTGTTGAATTAAGAATCTGTAATGATTTAAATAGAGTTATTTCACCTATAATCGTTGAAACAAGAACAATGCTGAATATATATATCCATGCATTTGAAGCAAAATTCCAATGTAGTTCATTGGTTATTAGGCCTATGAAGATTACACCCAATGCAGCAAATGAGGTAACATATGTACTTGTTACGACAGGGGAATTATTATCAGTGACTTTTTTTCCAAGAATCATATAGAGTGCATATACAATAGCTGCTAATATCGCTAAAAAAACGCCCTTCATATTTATACCTTGAAAAGAAACGCCTAATAAAAAAATCATACTAATAAAGGTGAAAAATAAAGCTATGATTGATTTTATCTTTAACTTTTCTTTATAGATTAAAAAGGAAAAGATTGAAACGAATATTGGGAATGAAAATAATAATAAAACTGCCATAGCAGATGATAGATATTTTAATGATTCAAAATGTAGTACAGATAACAGTGTAAATAAAACACCACCCAATAGGAAAAGTAACTTTAAATCCATTTTACCTATTTTAAAAGGTATTTTTTTCCATATAAGAAACAAAAAAAATAGCATAGAACTTATTGAAAATCTTAAAACCAGTAATGTATAAACTGAAATTCCGTAGCTATAAGCTTTTATAGCAAAGATAGGCATAATTCCAAAACAAATAGCTGAAATTATTGCATAAATAGTGCCCTTTTTTATATCTCCCACACTAACCTTCCTCACCAATTTATGGAAAGATGAAAAAATAATAGTATACCGAAATTTTCACTCTTCACTAAATTCCATATATCTGATAAATATAAATTGCTACAGCAATTGATGTACCCTCGAGTTATTTTAATCCTAACATTACAAATACTTACATTTCAATGTATATTTTTGACATTTTTGTGTCGGATACCGTCATTTTTAGACCAATAATTGTTGTGCGAGAAACAGGTACAAACCATCTAGAACGAACATTATCTGATAACAATAAACGAGCAATCATGTTTGTACTTCAGCATATGGCGCCAATGCAACGAACTTGTTATATGCTACATTATGGGTATCTACAACCCTATGAGGCTATCGGTAAAGAACTGGGATAGTAAAGAGTACAGTACAAAAGTATATTGAAGTTGACGAAAGAAAGTGGTAAAGCTTAATGTATGATTAATGTGTGAGAGCAATCAATATTGGAGGCTCTTGAAATTTGGATAACGCTATTAGAGTTTATCCTTCTTTAACACTGTAGGTACTTTGTTTGTACTACAAGTAACTACATAGAAAGGAGCTGTTTTCATGTTTTGTGTCGTCCAAAAAGTACAAAAGAAGAAGCTGGATCCGTATGGTACACATAAAGAAATCATTGCCACCGAAACTACATTTGGTTGCGCTGGCGAAAAAACTAAGACTTCATACGGATACACATACAGCAATGAACGATTTGAAAGGCCTGTGTTAGATGCCTATAAGATTAGTATTCATCACTCTTATAGAGAGCAGGGCAAAGTGAAAAAGAAACAATGGGTAATCTGTACAATGAGTTACTATGATTTGATAGACTCCTGGTATGGTGATCATTATATTGATAGAGAACTAAAAAAGAAGCTAAAAGAAATGGGTATTGAAGAAGATACCTTTCATAAAATGATTAATGTTAAGTTAGAGCAGAGCAAATTGAGCAAGAGTTTCAGCATACAGAAGAATATAGAGTGAAGAAGGAACAAGAAGCGCTTCTTGCGGCACACAGAATGGCAGAAGCAGCGTTTAATAAAGAATACGGTCAGGACGAATACAGGTATTGTTATGACGTATTTGGCAGCTCCGCAATCCAGCTTACTTAGAGGAGCTAAAGTTTAAGAAAAAGGTGCAGGAAGAATACGCAAGGTGTAGTTACGAGGAAGGCAATAAGCGTAACTACAATTCGTATGGTGGTAGTATTTACTTTGCCACTTCACCAAGTAACCACACAGATGATGAAAAGAAAGTGTTGCATGAAATCTATCGTATGGCATCTAAGAAGTTTCACCCAGATGTGTCTGGTGATGATGGGGGCAAAATGAATATCCTGACTAAACTTAAGGAACAGTGGAATCTGTGGTGAAACTAATTTGGTTCATATTTACATTAAACTTAATTTATGTGAAAATACACATATAATTCACGAATTATATATAGAAATAATTATATTTATAGTATATTATTTACATTAATAAATGGAAAATGTTGGTGTTTAAGTTGAAAAAATTACTATTATCTTTAACAATGTTTGCTGTAGCAATGTTATTTATTCTACCATTTAACAATGCAAGTGCTGACGAAATTAGTGCTGAAAATGCAAGTATCTTTGGTGGAAATACTGCACAAATTACAGATATTAAATCTACAAATGGAGGCTATGTTGATTTAGGATTTGGTAAAGCATATCGTGGATCAATGTATATTACTGTAGAGGGAATTCTAAAAGATTCGTCCGGAAATTCATTAGCAAACAAAAGTGTTTCAATAACTATGGTTAGAAAAATTAACAATACTCCTGTTGTAGGTACTGGAACAACAGATGCAAATGGACGTTTTTCAATTCAAATGAATATTAAATCCGCAGTAGGAGAATACGAAGCGAATGGACGTCAATTCGATGTAATTCCTGTATCTGCATCTAGTGGCGGACAAACTATCCAATGCTCAGAAAGCATTTTTTACCATAACGCATTTTAATTATAATTCCAATTAATGTAACATATATAAAAGCCTAGAAACAATGTTTATTAATGTTTCTAGGTTTTTCTTTGATTAATCGTTCCATATTGTTCAGTAATTAAATAAATCATAAACCTTCCATAATCATCTGTGGAGGGTTTTTATATTGGAAAAATCAAAAATGAAGGGTGAGGTATATGAGTATGATTGAATGGTTGCAACGTTTTTTTGGAATCAGATAGTTCAAAGTTAATTTATATTTTAGCGTTAATTTTAAGTGCTAAAGCTATATTTGGTATTGCTCGTAAATTAGTGTTATTTATAGTACTGGTTTATGCAATTCCAGTAGCATTATTAATGCATGAACCATTAGGAATTAGTGCACTGTATGTATTTTATATTGGTTATTTATTAAGTGAGATTAATTCGATTCTGAATCATTTTAAATTGATTGATGATGACAAGAGTATAGACCCGTTTATTGATTTCTTTAAAGGTTTAATGCGTAGCTAGCGTAACAACCACTTGCAGAGACCTAGACGAGCTATTACCTGCTGCACAAACTGCTTGTCGATTATAATTCCAAGAATGTTTAAAAGCCGGAATTAAAAATATCTTCATTACAGAGACTCATCGCTCACAGGAACGACAAAACTACCTATACGCCCAGGGGCGTACTAGACCTGGGCAGATTGTTACTTGGACATTGGACAGCAATCACAAATCACGCCTAGCTTGGGATATTGCTGTCGGTCCTCCACAATCATTATATGATGTGACTACACTTACTCGAGTAGGAGCTATCTCTAAAAAATTAGGTATTGAGTGGGGAGGTACATGGACGAAAGCTATTGACCGACCGCACTTTGAAGTAAAGGCAAATTGGAAAATGCCAGCAAGCTATAAATTAGGACAAGTGATTGTACCAAGCAACAGCAAAATGCAAGTACAACTAATTGTGGAAGACAAACCAAAGGAGGAAATTAAATTGACTCAAACATGGAACCCTGGTTCACCAGCTATGAAAACTGAAACGGAAAACTTTATTGCACAGGCGGTTAATGACGGCATTATTCAGGAATCACATTTAAAGGATTTACAGAATGGTACAATGACCACTGACCGTTTAATTGGGTTGTATATCACTATTCAGCAACGTAGGAGTAAATAGAAACGAGGACCAGCAAAGCTATTTTTTAGCCGAGCTGGTCATTTATTATTGAAATCATAATACTAAATGTGACAGTTTAGTGGAAAAATTATTTAAGTATAAGAACAGAATTAAATAAAAATTTCAAGTGTTTCAGTGGAAAGTTCATCCAAAATAATACTTACGTTATAAGAAGTGATTATAATAGCGCCAAAAAATGGCGGTACGCTAGGCGTGATTTGGCGTGATTTATAAATATTTAACTAAATACCGCCAATAAATGGCGATTATAACGTCAAATATTGGCGTGAAAATTCAATTGAAACATACTTGTTGTCACGTTAGGATAATATTAACTCGAGGGAATTAGTATGCTATAGCAATTAAAAAAAGATATGTTTTTACATATAAAAAGGGTGATTTTTATGAAGAAAAAATATTATAAAGGCGTAGCTGGAGCAGTAACAAGTGCTTTATTATGTAGTACAATACTTACAACATTTCCTTCAAATACTAATGCAGAAGAATTAGATTCAAATTTTGAATTTGAAGAATATTATAATGAGTATGAAGATAGTTTAGATGGAATTGTTATTGAACTAAATGAGGAAGAAACTAACGAACTATTAAATATGATAGATCAATACCACGTTGATAAAGACTATAGTGTTATCAACGATAATCATATGATGATTCAACCTTTAGGTGCAGGGACTGCATCTATAAAAGGGACATACTTAGCTACAGTTTCTATTATTGGCATTGGCTCTGTAGCAATCTATACAGGATGTATTGTAATTGCAGATGCTGTTTTCGATTTTACAAGTTCAGTGTATAATAAAGTAAAATCATTTGTTGATCCATACATCATTGGAGCAAAAATTCCAAAGTCTATAAGAAAAGATGGAGATACAGTAGATTTAGGACAATTTAAAGATAAAGATAATAATACACCTTTAAATAAAAGTAGTGGTTCTTTTAAGAGCACAAAGAAAAGTGAATGGACTGTAGAAAAAGATACAGCTGGTCACGGTGGACGTAAATGGAAATTAAAAAAGCGTGGAGATAGAATAGCCTCACTTGATGCGGATGGAAAAATAATAGCGGATTAAAAGGAGGATAGAATATGAACATTAATGGATGGACAATTGAAATCGAAAAAGATTGTAAAGCATATTTCGATAAAGAGAATAATAGAGTAGCTGTTTTAACTAAAGATGATGATGAGATTCATTTAACTGTAGATTTTGATGCAGAAAACAACTTAGTATTGCATCCTAGATGGAATGTCAATATTACACTATTAGGTGAAAAGAAAGTCAAAATATCAACAAATAGTAATGACTAGTTCTAAATAATAACAAATTATCATTATGGAAATTATTTGAAAATTTAAAGCTCAGGTACTCAATTTTGAGCCTGGGCTTTTTTGGTTTAGTATTCTCTTACTTCAAATGAAGCAATCTTATCATGTACGATATATTCCATAACCTTTTTATAAGGCGAAATTGTTTTAGTGAATTTGAATGTAGAAGTACCTTGAGTACTATCAAACCAATTTGAGTAATTGTTCAATACGGCATTAGTCACGTCCACTCATTTGAGTGACTTAGTTTATAATGCTGTTTAGCACATCAATATATGGTTGAATGTCCAATGATTTATTGTTCATTCTAATAATAATTGTACCAACTTGTGCATCTCCAAATTTCTTAGCCCTAACTTCTTGTGCTTTTTCAACACTTGGCCATTCATAAATACTAACATCTTCTGTTGTAATTAGAGTTGTGCATTCTAGACTAATGCAGTTATGACTATTGTCTCGAGAATCTGTTGTTGGAAGGCCTGCATCCTGAAATGCTTTTAGAATATCTTCAGCAGAGTAAGAAGCTGTTGATTGTTTTAAATCAGCTTTAGTTGTTTTGTGCGTTTCATCAACATTGTATTTGAATTCAAATACACCAATTTCATTTAATCCAGTAGCTGCTTTTCCTTTATCATCAAGTGCCACTTTTGCCATTGCAGCATATGTATTAGCAACACTATTTTCTGTTTTGACATTTACCCAAATTGAGCTAACATCTTTGTACTTATCCTTTGCTAATTTTTTTGTCTCTTCAACCAATGCTTTTAATTCTTTTTCATCAGTAGATGGTGTAGATAATGTTACTCTCCACATCCCTTTACCAAAATTATCTTCTTCAATTTTGTATTTAGGAACATTAATTGCTTTTTCATTTTTAACTTTTTGTTCGGTAACTACCTTTTCCTCAGCTTCTTTTGCTTCACGTGCTGCTTTCTCTTCATCTGTTTCTTTTTCCATTATTAAACCTAATTGCTGAATAGTGTCTAATTTTCCATCTTTAAAGATAAGTGATACAATAGAATCTTTTTCTATTCCATTTTCCCCGTCATACTCCAAA
Source organism: Lysinibacillus sp. FW301-JW8 (assembly GCF_058788755.1). Taxonomy (NCBI): domain Bacteria; kingdom Bacillati; phylum Bacillota; class Bacilli; order Caryophanales; family Bacillaceae; genus Lysinibacillus; species Lysinibacillus sp. FW301-JW8. The sequence goes on along the minus strand of NZ_JBYTBB010000074.1, from coordinate 13,045 downwards.
ATTAATATTAAGTTATCATTTTCTTTTGCATCTGGATTTTTTGATTTGCCGCCTACAATTTCTTCTACTTTATCTAAACTCATACCTTTTTCTAACTTTTTAAATTCATCTGGAGTAACTGTAGCAGGTTTATCATTATGCGATTTTGCTACTGTTTCTACTGTTTCTTTTTCAGTAGTTTCTGCTGGGTCTGTTGTAGCCCCTAAGCCTATAGCTGCAACAATTACAGCTGCAAACGAAATGCCACTGAATTTCAACATTTTCTTACCTTTAATACCGTCCTTCTTTATAAATGCAATAACAGATATAATGACAAACACAGGTAAAGCCAACATGCTAACTAACAATAAAATCATAAATAAATTATCCATATGAAAACTCTCCTCCTTCAATATAACTATATAGGAAATGATAGGTAAAAGTACATACAAAAAACAGACAACCATTTAGTTATCTGTTTCCTCATCTATACGCTGTAGCAACTCACCTAAGTTCTTTACATCCAGAGCAACCATAATTTTCTCAAGTGCATCCTTTGGATACATCTTCATTTTATTGTTAGCAATTTCACTAATCAAACGTATTGTAAGTCCTGTTTGTTCGGTTAAATCCTTCTTACTCATCCTCCTGTAAATTAATCTTGAATAGTAGTTAAAATTCCATCTTCAAAATATAGATATTTATAATCATAATAAACCCATTGCTCACTTACACCATATGTAGTAGTTGTTCTGTTAATTTCTATAGGTTTACCCCATCCGTCTACCAAAACTTCTTCTTTTGTCATCCCAATGTAAACTGCTTTAGGATTCATAGTTCTCTCATTAATTTTAAATTCAAGTTCGCTTTTTTTATTTTCAAGTTTCCTTTTTTCATCTTCTGCTTCGTATATAGCTTCATTTTCTTCTGATTTCTTAATCCACTTTTCCTCTTTCTCTTTTGCAACAATTTTTAATTCATTAACTTTTTCTTTAATCTCATCTGGTATATATTTTATCTCTTCAAGTCTTTTAAGTACGTATTCATATTTTCCTAGAGTCGCACTTGTGTATACTCTCGGTAGGTTTTCATCTACACCATTGAATTTATCAAATGCTAATGCAAGATTATTATAATCTTGTTGTATTTCGTTTGCTTTTCCTTCTGTTTTAGTAATTAGAGTATCAAAATTGTCATTCTTTACTAATTGAATATATTCTTGTTCTTCTGTTGTAATTTCGCGACTATATGCTTCTACTATTTCACTATCTGCATTTACCTTATCATTATCTTGTTTTTCTTCACCACATGCGCCTAAACTTAAACTTAAAACTAACGCTGCACTAAATACTATTTTTTTCATAATATATTCCTCCCTCTATCTTTCCATTTTAGGAAATCGAAAGATAAAAGTACATAAAAAAACAGACAACTTTGTTAGTTATCTGTTTCAAAAGTCATTAAATCCCCAGGTTGGCACTCGAAGACTGTACATAATTTCTCCAATTGCTCAACTTCAATTCTTTTAATTTTATCGTGATACAAAGCTGATATTGTAGCAGGTCTGATACCAGTTAAATCCGATAACTCTTTTTGTGTCATTTTCTTTTTTCCAAGCCAATCAGACACTAAAAATTTAATACCCATACATACACCGCCTTTTCTGTTTACTTCTATGGTAATGATTTTACCACAGAGAAGTAATTTTGAATACTCTAAAAGAAATTAAATTACTCTTGTAGTATTGACTTATTACTTTAGAGGTTATATACTCTATCCAACAAGTAATAAAATTACGCTAGGAGGAATTAAAGTGAAAAGTTTAGCTGGTTTAGAAGTGAGTAATTTAATCTTTGAAACTATAGAGAAACGTGTTGAAGTTTCTAAAACGGAGCCTTATGTATTCATTATTCATGGAGTGAATGCAGTAGGGGGCAAGTTGAAAAGTGCTTATTCAGCTTTAAAGAAAATTGAAAAATGGGCGGTATCAAAGGGAGCAGAAGTAAAACTTATTGAGGAAATAGGCTACTCGTTGAAAGTAGAAATTACAGATCCAGTGGCTGCACGAATTGAATCACACTATCGTGCTTCGGATTTAAAATATCGTGCTTCAGATTTAAAAATTTAAAAACTGAACAGGGAGCATTCATTGAGTGCTCTCGATTGAGTTTTTAAAGACGAACAATATTCATTCAATGGATCCGTAAAAGTTCGTGATTAAGAAAGCGAGGTGAGAACGATGGCATTTGAATACTTAGCACAATACATAACATTTAATAGCGTAGCCGAAATGGACCAGCATGTGGAAGAACATATTCAGCAACATTACTATGATTTGACCGAATCAGAACATGCCATCGTTTTCAAGCTTGCTAGTCACTCTTTGGAATACCCAGGGGCGTGCCATCTTAAAGCTTCCACAATTGCTGCAGCATTGGAGATCAGTACAAAGACGGTTTATCGTAGCGTTAAAAAGTTAGAGGAATTAGGCATCATCGAAAAGGTACCAGGTACAAAATTAAACGGCATTAAAGGAGCTAGTATATATCGCATTTTACCTTATGTCCCATCGAGCGTGTCCCAACGAGAGAGAGCCGATAAAGCTAGTGGTATCAATGGTACCGGACATTTTTCAGAAAACCAACCATCTAGTTCTTTTAATCTTTTAAAAACAAGCACTTTACAAGAAGTATATAATAACGCTCACGCTGAAAAAGAAGCTCGTAAGGAATTCATGAACGAGCACCAGGTACTGTTATACGATTTCATGCACAGTTTGCCTTTACGTGATGATTTAAAGGACCAGCTGCATAAGTGCATACTGGCTACAAAAATGAACGATATAAGAGATTTTGTGAACGCTAAAGACGTTTTGGTTAACATCATTCGTGATATTACAAACGGCACATTAACAATTACTAGTACATTAAGAGCCGTATTTGTAGGAGCATGTAGTAAGGCTGTGGAGCGTTCTAATATGAAGGTGAGTATATCATTACATATAGAAGAAACACCATATAAAAAACGTTCAGTGCCTTTTTATAACTGGATAGAGGAAAGAGATAGCCTTCCACAATCAATAGTGCATGATGAACCATCGTTAGAGAATTCAACCAAAATTAGAAAAAGAGGCTGTTTCATTTATTCAAGTAAACCGTTTAAATGGGGAAACTCGTTTATTTAAAGAAAATGATGGATATGAGGAAGTGATTATCAGTAAGGTTGTTAACTGGATAAACACGGCAAGTCCTTCCGAAGGAGTAATTGAGTTAAATAAAACTCCCGTAGTCTCGATAATGAAAATAAAAATGAAAGATGGGGACGTTGCGGTTATTGAACCTGCATATAATTGTGTGTCCGAAAACCAAGTAAAAACATGCACGATAGCAGATGGTGAGGTTATATATACTCGAAATAATAAAAAGGTTCGATTGAAATCACTAGAACTTTATGATTGGCTCTTAGTTGGCTGGAAATATGAAAGTGTTGGGGCGCCAAAAGATGAGTTGCTTGAAGAAACTTTATATACCAGATATTTTTCCTATCTCGATGAAACTTATTCAGATTTTATCATGTGTCCAAAAATAGATAAAGTTGAAAGAATGGATGGCGATACAAGAAGACATATAGTTCATGCAAGTGCGTTAAATTATAGTGCACATCATGGTGACGCTCTCTTTGATAGAATCCATATCACGTTGACTGATACTCCAGAAAATGGTGTTAAAATAAATAAAGTTACAATACAAAAGGGTATTTCTGAAAAAGAAAGCGCTATACAATGTAGGCGGGAGAGTTAAAGGATTTTTTTCAACTAACGGGGTGCTTTAATTAAATATTTATAAAAGACCACTTCATGATGGGTGGTCTTTTTTATGCGTGTTACATGGTGTGGAGATAATTAAAAAGACCACCCATAATTGAGTGGTCTGTGCTATTATTTATCATTAATTACAAAGAGTTTTAACCCCAATTTAACCCCAACAGTTATTTTGAAATGAAAAAAGCATCTTAACCAATTTGGCTAAGATGCTGTATAAACATTGATATAACAGTATTTAGAGAAAAAGCCGCGTATGCCGTAGTTATTATAGAAAGTTTTAAACCACCACTCCTCAAAGTGGGTGTTCGCAGAAGCTTTCCTGCATATCCTCATGCACCTTGGTGTGAGGCCCGTCATTCCAACTCCAATAATAAAACTCCCTTTTACAGCTTAAAGGTTAAAACTTAATATTATACGAACAATGCAGCCTTTAAAGATATAATAAGGGATGATAAACAAACTTGCAAGTAAGATGGTTTAGGTAAAAAAGTCAATGGGTAAGCATCCCAATTCATATTACTTTAAATAAATATTAGCCCTATCTTCATCTTATAGCTTCATACATTTTTCACAAATGCGAACAAAAAAGGCGAACAACCTTTGATTAATAGGGCGTATTATGTAAAGATAGGAGAATATGTAGGATTAACCTAGCAAAAAAATAAAGGGGGAAGCGGAAATGGCAGCTTATCCAAATTGTCCGAAATGTAATTCTGAATATACGTATGAGGATGGTGCAAATTTTGTATGTCCAGAATGTGCACATGAATGGAGTGCAGATGCAATAGAGCAAGAAACAGAAACACTTATTGTAAAGGATGCAAACGGTAACCTACTTGTGGACGGTGATTCTGTTACAGTTATTAAAGATTTAAAGGTCAAGGGTAGTTCTTCAACATTGAAAATTGGTACAAAGGTGAAAAGTATTCGTCTAGTTGAAGGTGATCATAATATTGACTGTAAAATTGATGGCTTTGGTGCCATGAAATTAAAGTCAGAGTTTGTTAAAAAAGCATAGGTATTAAAAAGAGTCGAGTAAAGAAGAGCTCCATTGTAAGACAATGGGATGCGCTTCATAATCGACTCTTTTTTATTTTTAAATAAAATTAGTAATTACTGTAACATTTAGAAATGACAGACGTTTTACTTGTGAAAACCACGAAGCGAGGGGGATGCATGGACAGGCAGCGGATGAATGAGCTTGAGCTACTTTATAAGGAATATGCGAAATCGTTATATTATTTTCTGCTGAAAATGTCTGGGTCAGTACATATAGCGGAAGATTTAGTACAAGAAACCTTTGTACGAGCTACGGTATCGCTGTCATTTTATAAAGAGGAGGATGTGAGAGCATGGTTGTTTAAAGTAGCACGGAATACGTATTTAGATGAATGGCGCAAGCAAAAAAGAAGAAGGACTATCCCATTTGCACAATTATTTTGGAAGGATGACATGCTTAGTCCTTATGGTCTGCCTGAAGTTGATATTCTCAAGCTTGAAGCGACGGAGGATATCCAGTCATTATTAAAATTTTTGCCTGAAAATTACCGAACAATTTTATATTTACGTGAGTATGAACAATTTACATATCAGGAGCTACAAGAGGCATTGGAGCTAACAGAAGGGCAGGTGAAAATACTGTTACATCGAGCACGTAAGCGCTTAGCTGAAATAATCAAGAAGAATGGAGGATTTCAAGATGACTGAGTGGTCGCAGGAAAAAGAGAAAAAAATATTGCAGAAGTATCGTTTTACGTTAACCTCACGAATATTACGTATATTGCTACTATGTGCCGTTATTTATGGTTTATATATATTAAGTGTATCAATTATTTTTGAAAAAACACGCCCAGATCGTAAACATATTTATAATTCATTAATGGCTTTAGAATGGCAGCAGCCAAATATAAATGGACAATATTCAGGTTCATCTGCTGAAATAACACCACTTTTGACGCAAAAATTTAGCTATCCCCTTGTGAAGCAAGTAGGGAAAGAGAACGTAATGGTAGGTGAGATGTATGTGGATAAAAAAATATTCAATACATCTTCATCGATGAAAATGAACTTAACGTCAAAAAATTCTTCTTCATCTTCGAGCCTGAAATCGACAAATGAATTTGAAAAATTTAGCTTCAATTTACCCGAGGATCCTCGAACAGGGAAAGCGACATCATCCCAAATCAACAATGGCGTATGGAAAACGTTAGAAAAATTACCCGAAGGAACCGTTGCAGAACTGGCGTTTTCTACCTCAACATTTATGGAGCCTAAAAAGTTGATGAAAATGCTTGAACCATACGATGTGGAAGTTGTTTGGATGCCTATATATACAGGTGAATTCAAATCCTTTGATCCATTTTCAACTGGTGAAGGTAGTGTCAACCTTACAATTTATGATAGTTTCGGGCTATCAGGAGGGCTGAAGGTTAGTGATGATTATTTAAAAATTTGGGTAGGTCAAAATTTAACGCAAGTTGGTGTTAGAGATAGTCAGCGTTTTATGCTAGAAAATATGGAAAAGCTACTGAACAATGAAAAGAAAAGCTATATCGAGGATTTTCTTGGTTTGTCAAATTTGCAAGAGCGTTATGATTATTTAAAAAAGAATGGTTTTCAGGCTTATGGTGCTGTGGTGACAGGACCAACAAAGAACTTGTTAATGCTGAGATATATAGAAGGCATATCTAATCAGAAGCTTGGGAATGTTGAGTTTTGGAATTGGTATAATAACTGGTAATATAGGGAGTTGTCTCTGACTTTTTGAGGCAGCTCCCTATATTGGCTAAAAACTAATTATAGTAAACCTACGCAAAATAATCGCAAAGGCAGCACCAATTAATGCAAAAATGGTATGTAACAGGGCGATATAACCCGCACCAATTAACAGAGCTCCAATCTCTGTGAACGAATAGTTACTAATATAGAGTGGATTAATTATATTATTAATAATAGCCCATACAAACACGGGTATAGAGCTGATGGAAAAAACAATCCAAATATTTTTATAAAAAAAATAAGTAAGACAGCCGAAAATTGCGTAGGATACAACAAAGCTTTTTTGATTACCCAGTAAGGATGAATTAATCGCAAACATAAAGGATAAAACAATAAAAATAATATGGAAAAAGCTGATTGTTCTTTTCATTGGTAAATGATAACTAGTTAATTGCTTTGAAGTGGCTAACTGACGGCAATGCTCACAATTCGCTAAATGTTGTTCCACAAACTGTGTAGTAGCTGCTTGGAGCGCTCGCTTATTATATAAAGGCAATAAATCCTCAACTATTGAACATTCCTGTGACAAAGGCTTCCCTCCAATTCTCTTCTTTCATTATACGACTTTTTGAGGAAAATAAAAAAAGCCTTCCGTGAGTTTATTCATTCGGAAAACTTGTACACACACCTTATTATGTTGAGGTTAATACTTCATTTGTGAGAGCTTGAATATCAATATGTGTCTTTTCTTTCACAGCATCCTTCAAAATTTCAGTACGGAAATAATGTACCGTTGCTTTTAAGGGAATGGCTAAAAGCTTAGAAAGAGCTGATTGGTACATATAAACAAACTCTTTGTCAGTGTTACCGCGCTTTAATTCAGCAAAGGCCTCATAAAATTGATCTAGCTTATCGGCAAATTCAAGTAATCGGCCCTCCAACGTGCTATCCTTACCCTCTTTCATACGCTCAGAGAAGACGGCTTGAAATTCCTGAGGGATTTCATTGATAATGAATTTTTCCATCATTTTTTCTTCCACATGTGCAAGCATTTGTTTGAGCTCAGGGCTTGCATGCTTTACTGGCGTTTTAATATCGCCTATAAATACTTCAGCAAAATCATGATTAATGGTCTTTTCATAAAGTGCCTTCCAGTCTACTGTGGCGCCATTCATTTCCTCTAATGTGGCAAAAAACATAGCGTATTGCGATACTTTCCAAGAGTGAGCAGCCACGTTATGCTCTTCAAATTTAAAGCGGCCAGGGCAACGAATAATACGTTCTAGGTCATTTAGACTTGTAAAAAATTGATGGATTCCTATAAAAATCACTCCTTTTTGTTCTATAAGTGCATGTTACTATAAACCTTACCCTCTTTGTATAGATTTCAAACAATTTAACAATGATTCAAGTGGCGTTTACAAAGGATTCACAAATGCTTCTAAAGTCGGGCAAGTTGAATGCTATAATGAAGGGGACTGCTAATAAGGGGAGTTTGCACCATGATTTCAATTTATACACTTCTTCTTTATATACATATTGTAAGTGCCATTCTTTCGATTGGGCCATTGTTTGTAGCTTTAACAATTGTTAAGAAAATGCACGCAGCGGCTCATATTGAAATGCCGCCATATATCGAGGCCTTTAAGGGGGCTATTACCATTGTCAAGCATTCCGGGCATGTTCTCGTTGCGTCTGGTATTTTATTAATGTGGCATGCGGGCTATCAATGGAATACATCATGGATAGTCCTAACATTTCTTATTATGTTGGCTTCCATTGTTTTTTTGGCAAGAGCATTCAAACCAACCTTAAGGACATTTAATACACCCGCCTATGACCAGAAAAAATTTGCATTATTGTTACGACGTAAGGCATGGATGTACATTTATTTATTGCTAATTATGTTATGGCTAATGGTTGCAAAGCCTGTACTTTGGTAAAAGAAATACGCACTCATGGTGGAGTGCGTATTTTTTATTATATGTTAATTTATAAAAATGTGTTTGAACATAGATGGACTACCTTCATTTAATCAACATTTGGGAATGCGGAAGGAGACAGTTGTTCCTTTATTTAGTGTACTTTCAATGTACAGTCTTTGTCCGTAAATTCTTTTTAGGCGTAAATCTGTATTACGTATACCTACACTAGGGCTGGTCCATTCATTATCGTTACCTGATTGTAATTCATTTAAAATGCTTGGATCTATGCCAACGCCATCATCAATTACACTGATTGTGACAAAATCAGGGTCATCTTTAATGCGTATACAAACTGTCCCGCCTTTTTCTTGCTTTAATACGCCATGACGTATCGCATTTTCTACTAAAGTTTGAATGGAGATAGGGGGAATTTCAATATTTATATGACTATCAATATCCCATTCAACGTGTAGTAGTTGTCCAAAGCGTTGTTGTTTAATATAGAGATACGAGTTTACTAGCTCTAACTCTTCCTTAAGTGGAACAACTCTCTGCAGATTCCTCACATCAAAGCTCGCATGTAGGTATTCACCAAAATGATGCAATAAGTCAATCATACGATCTGTATCGATTGTACTAAGTGATGCAATTGTATTTAACGTATTAAATAGAAAGTGTGGTTGTATTTGTGCTTGCAGCCAAGCAGTTTCTAAATGCAATTTTTGATGAATACTGTATTTGAGATCAATTAATGCGCGGCTTCTAACCTTTAATTCAAGAGCATTAATAGGCTTAGTCACATAATCGTTTGCCCCATGAGCGAAGCCAGTGTAAACATCTTCTGGATATTTTCGTGCTGTTAATAATAATATTGGTAATTCGAGTAAGGAATAATGCTCTCGAATCATCTCGATTAATGCGTAGCCAGAGATATAAGGTAGCATAGCATCAGTTATTACTAAATCCCAATCATTGTCTTTTAAAGCCTCTAAAGCCATTTCACTGCTCGTTACAGTTTTAACAGCATACTCGGATGATGCAAATAAACTACGCATTATCGTTAAATTTACTGGATCATCATCAACCATTAAGATTTTAAACTGTTTTTCTGTTATTGAGGACATCATTTTTTCGTCCACTGGAACTGTTGTGTTCTCTTGCTTTATATAGACATGCTCACCTTTTACATTTTCCATTGCTAATGGCAAGGTAAAATAGACATCAGACCCTTTGTTAAGAATAGAGTGGATTTGCAATGTACCTCCATGCAATTCAATAAGTTTTTTAGAAATCAATAAACCAAGCCCAATTCCATCATCATTTTCATTTCCCTGCTCATAAGGGGAAAATAGCCGACTTTGAATCGTATCATCCATGCCTAAACCAGTGTCATGAATATGGATAACAGCCATATTCTTTTCTGTATGTGCACTGATGTCAATAGAACCAGCGTCAGTATATTTAATAGCATTGTGTAAAAGATTAAAGAGAATTTGAATTAAACGCTTTTCATCAGCAACTATATTAGGAAATGATTTAGAAATAGTAGAGTTCATGGGAATTTGTTTTCCATTTGTAATAAACCGAAGCATATCAAAAACCCCGTATACAGCTCCTTGAATGCTAATATTTTTTTTATGAAGATGTAAATCACCTTCTTTTAAACGTGTGTAATCAAGTATGTCATTTAACGTAAAGGACATGCTTCTCCCGATATCAATGAGATGCTTTAGATTTTCCTGATCCTCAGCCACCAGCTTATTGTTAGGATTATCATAAATGGACTGCCCTAAAGTAATCATCTTATTCATGGGATCCCAAAGCTTCTGCGAACTACTTGATAAAAACTCATCCTTTAATTCATCGTCCTTTTGTAATTTAGCCACGAGATCTTTAATTTGTTCTGTATTTTCAAAAAAACGTTTAAACCAGTAACTCGAAAAACCGAGCATGATAAATAAATAGTCTAATGGATAAACAGGTATATCAAAAACATATATAGATTTAATAAGTCCCCATATAATTCCATTTGTTGTGCTAAGAGCTGTAATAGCGATAAAGGCAGAGCTCTGTGTTTGATTTTCAATGAACTCTTTTAGCGCCAATGCAACTACAAATAAAAATGAAGAAGCATAAAGAATAAAAAACAGTAGATTTGTTGTATACAGCCATTTAATAGGTAAAAGTACAATCAAAAGAGTACCTAAAGCATATAAATGAAAGAACAGCTGAAAACATTTTGCATAACGATATTTGACTAATAAAACACGCATGAATTGGACAAAGAAAAAGGAAGCCCCTAGATAAATGACCGACGAGAGCTTAAATGACCAAGCATAATCTAGATGTAACCATTCGAATATGGAGCGATCATAGGTTAATAGTTCATCAGTCAAAGGTAACAGGAAGCCGACAGTAAACAGTAATACAATAGGTTTTCGATAAATAAATAGAAATACTAGAATGCTAAAGAGTGCGAATATAATGAGCATAATTGAAATAGCAGCAAGAGATAGTGTGGTTACCTGTTGATGATGTGTCATAGCTGTTGCTGAGCTAAATAAAACTCTTTTACTGATTGTAGGATTCTCAGGGGTATCAAAGTTAGATACGAGTAGTACTAAGTCCATTTCAGATTGCTCATTTGTAAAATAAATCGTATAAGGAGAAGCTTGCCCCCTATGGTTTTGTGAGTCGGAAGCAACTTTGCCAGACTGCCCAACCAATTTACCATTAATATATAATGCAGAAGCAGTTGATACAGCTGGGATTCGAATAGCGTAGCGGTTATCTGAAGCTGCATTACTATTAAGTAGAATTTTTAAACGATACGTTCCATAGCTTTGTGTTGTTTTTCCTGCATCTTTTATAGGAATCGTTTGACTATTAGAGTAAACAAGAGTGCTATCGTTGATGGTTAAGGGGTCTACTAAATCTGGATAATAGAGCCATTCACCATTGAGCTGAAAAACTTCATCATCAGGTAACTGTAGATCTCTAATATCGAATATTCCTTCATGTGCGACAGGCTGATTACTAGAAGGAAGAAAATATGATAGCCATAGCAGGCGAAGAATTGTCAGAGCAATAAATATTAAAATTATAGTAAGTACACGAGTAGTGGTATTTTTAAACAGCGACATAAGGACCTCCTGAATGGTCTTCTGAATAAGAAAAAGGACTATACTTACCATGCCATGAAATTCAGAAAATGGAAATAAGTAATTCACTTAAAGAATACTTTAAGATACAAAGATGTTCACAATGTCTTAAATATAGTTCTTTTTGAGTTTCAATATATTTCTAAAGTCGGTTAAATTTAATCATTTGTTAAGAATTTTTTAAGAACTATGTCGTATGATGATGGAATAAATATATCAATATTTTATGAGTAAAAACATAGATAAGATTTAACGAAAAAATCATCTCAATGGGAGAAATGATCTATTGTGGGTAAATACAAGTTAAAGTTATCGTTTGTTATTGTGAGTATGATAATCATCGTTGTACTTGCAACATCTGGTGTTAGTATTTGGAGCAGCTACCGAAATTTTAACGACGTTCTTATGCAAAATAAAATAACGATGCAAGAGAAGTATGGAAGGGAACTTTCGGCTATAACCGAAAACTATATACAAGAAAGATTAAATAATCCTAATCAAGCACAGCCCATAGAACCCTATATGGAGCAGCTGGTTGATAACATACATGATGAAAATACGATTTCATTTAGTGCATTTTTCAAAAGTATGATTGTTCCTTTATTCATTTTGTTTGTAATTATTTTGATGGTAACTGTATGGATTGCTTTAAAAATTGTACGACCTCTCCAAAAACTTTCTACTAGTGTAGAAAGGGCAGAAGGGGTACAAGAGCTTGAGGCTATTAATGATTGGTATGATGAAGTACGATCGTTAAAGGGTGTAGTAGAGAATATGGTAATTCTTTCTGAAAGTAAAATATCTGACTTAACGAATCAATTAAACTTAGACTCTTTAACTGGAATTCCTAACCGAAGAAAGATGGATCAAATTTTAAATGATTTAATTTTTAATAGAGAGCCCCATGCAATAGTCTTAATAGATCTAGACGACTTTAAAAGTATAAACGATACATATGGTCATACTATGGGCGATGAAGTTTTAAAATCCTTTGCCAATCATATGCAGAACAACATTGGCAAACAGGGGATGTGCTTTCGCTATGGTGGGGAAGAGTTTATGATCATATTACCTTCCGCTACAGTTGATATCGCTATTGAAGTAGCAGAAAATCTACGAATAAAGCAAGCATTGCTAGATACCGCATGTGGACGGCCAGTTACATTGTCTGCAGGTATCACGGCTTTTACAGCAAACATTAAGAATCCAAACCAGTTAATCTCTATTGCAGATCGGGCATTATATAAAGCGAAACAGTCAGGCAGAAACTGTACCTGTGTCGTTGATGAGCTGTCAGAAAAAATAATTAAATAAAGAAGTTCACCAAAATAAAAGTATGCTAGAAGTTACATTTAGCATACTTTTCATGTTGTTGAAATACTATTATGTCAATGACATCAAGGTGACAAATTAAAAAGTATAGCCCTTTTTCAAAACGA
>NZ_JBYTBB010000073.1:25568-26490 GCF_058788755.1 Lysinibacillus sp. FW301-JW8 | reverse complement strand
CCGAAGTAGCTCAGTTGGTAGTAGCACCTGACTGTTAATCAGGTTGTCGCAGGTTCGAGTCCTGCCTTCGGAGCCATTCTTGGAGAGTTGTCCGAGTGGCCGAAGGAGCACGATTGGAAATCGTGTAGGCGGTTAACACTGTCTCAAGGGTTCAAATCCCTTACTCTCCGCCAGCACTTTATTATTTTATTCCAAACGAAGGCCCCTTGGTCAAGTGGTTAAGACACCGCCCTTTCACGGCGGTAACACGGGTTCGAATCCCGTAGGGGTCACCATTCAATCATTTAATACCCAGATGGAGGATTAGCTCAGCTGGGAGAGCATCTGCCTTACAAGCAGAGGGTCGGCGGTTCGAGCCCGTCATCCTCCACCATTAAATCTATAAATATTTTATGTCATTATCGCGGGGTGGAGCAGTGGTAGCTCGTCGGGCTCATAACCCGAAGGTCGTTGGTTCAAATCCGGCCCCCGCAACCAAAATGGTCCCGTGGTGTAGCGGTTAACATGCCTGCCTGTCACGCAGGAGATCGCCGGTTCGATCCCGGTCGGGACCGCCATTTTTTAAAATGTGGGTCAGTAGCTCAGTTGGTAGAGCATTAGATTGAAGCTCTAAGTGTCGGCGGTTCGATTCCGTCCTGACCCACCATATTTTTGCCGGTTTAGCTCAGCAGGTAGAGCAACTGACTTGTAATCAGTAGGTCGTGGGTTCGATTCCTATAGCCGGCACCATTTTCCCGGAGGGGTAGCGAAGTGGCTAAACGCGGCGGACTGTAAATCCGCTCCTTAGGGTTCGGCGGTTCGAATCCGTCCCCCTCCACCAGTTTTAATATAATAGGGGCATAGTTTAACGGTAGAATAGAGGTCTCCAAAACCTTTGATGTGGGTTCGATTCCTACTGCCCCTGCCAATTTAATTTTATGGC
>NZ_JBYTBB010000073.1:0-25468 GCF_058788755.1 Lysinibacillus sp. FW301-JW8 | reverse complement strand
GGTTGTGGCGAAGTGGTTAACGCACCTGATTGTGGTTCAGGCATTCGTGGGTTCGATTCCCATCAGTCGCCCCATTTAACTTTAAATTAGAATAATACAAAATAGTAATTATGGCGGTTGTGGCGAAGTGGTTAACGCACCTGATTGTGGTTCAGGCATTCGTGGGTTCGATTCCCATCAGTCGCCCCATTTTTATATAATTATCTTTTGGGGTATAGCCAAGCGGTAAGGCAACGGATTTTGATTCCGTCATGCCCTGGTTCGAATCCAGGTACCCCAGCCATTTTTTGCGGAAGTAGTTCAGTGGTAGAACACCACCTTGCCAAGGTGGGGGTCGCGAGTTCGAACCTCGTCTTCCGCTCCATTTAACTATTTATGGCGGCATAGCCAAGTGGTAAGGCACAGGTCTGCAACACCTTTACCACCGGTTCAAATCCGGTTGCCGCCTCCATAATTTATTTTTCAATCGGATTATCCGGTTTTTTTTATCTATATTATGCCGGTGTGGCGGAATTGGCAGACGCGCACGACTCAAAATCGTGTTCCTTTGGAGTGTCGGTTCGACCCCGACCACCGGTATCAATATTTTAATTTACGTTACGATTAAAAAGTTAATAAAGCTCATGAACCTTGATATGATAGGGTTTATGAGCTTTTTGCATTTTATGGTAATGCAATAGAAAACGATAAGAATTGATTTTGTTTTACACAAGCTGTTATCCAAAAAGAGTTTTACGAAAGGTTGTAGAATTCTTTTAAATAATATGCTCTAAAGGGGGATGAAGATGGAATTTAAGGTTTATTTGATGTAGGAGTATAATATTGGGGAAAGTTCTGCAAAGGACTATGTAGGGCGTTTAACGGAATTATCAATAGGGTTTTATAATGGAAAAGATAAAATGACTACACTCTAAAAGAAGCTATTAAAAAAGAATTTCCCAATTTAAAAAAACATTATTTACTAACAAATAGGGCTTGCGTTTATGATTAATTTTCATATATGCAAGTCCTTTTGCTATGCTTCTTTAAGCTCACAAACAGCTCTGTAACACAATCAGAAAATCAGTGTAATTTCCACTATCAACACCACACAGGCTCTTACTACACTTCTGCAAGACCATATTCGTTTCAATATTTATTGTTTGAAGCATGAAACGAATCCCAAAAACGTATTGAATAAAGCTCATTTAAATAGAACCACGGGATCAATACATGGACGGCCATAAGGTGAATACAAGTTTTCGACTAATGGATAGATAAACGAAAAATCAATCGCAGCCTCTAGTTTTCGATTGCGTAAGAACCTATTGGTGTTGACATTTATACTGTACGCTGATTGTTAGTTAACAATCAACGTGCAGTTTTTGTATATGTATAGGTATAGGTTGATGGACTTGATTGGATGAAATGCATAAGCACAGGAATTACCATTTATTCCATTACGTTTATGTCATCATAAACGTAATGGAATAAATGGGGAAAATACGGTTATGTGGTAGAAAGAAGATGTTAAGAGTAAAGAGACTGTTAGGGCCTATGACTGTGTATAGTAGTAATCAAGAACAGTATTAAAGATTGTTCACACAGTAAAAGAGTAGGAAGTGGTAAAAGAGATGCGTGTAAAAAAATCAAAGTATCTTCTTTCCTACAAAGAAGAGGATGAATATCTGATTATTAATATTTATACGAATCAAATTTACGCACTAGATAAATTTAGTTCGTTTATTTGGGAAGAGTTAGATAGAACACCGATAATCTCTGATATTTCCAGATTAATAGCTAAAAGGACAAATGAAGATATTTTAATTATTCAAAAGGATTTAGATGGATTTATAAATTCGTTGTCAAAAGGAGGGTTAATTAAATTTGTATAATATTTTATATTTATACAAAGAATTAATATCTTTAGATTTCCAAATTCGGAGAAAAGGTTTTGATGAAGTCTTTAGAAGCTATATAAATAAATATACTATAGATGGTTCTAAAGAGACTTTAAATGAGGAGAATTCTGAAGAGATTTTGGAGTGGTTTATTCTTTTAGATCAAGTTTGCTGTTGGTATCCTAGAAAAGCAGATTGTATACACAAAACTTTAATTGGTTACAAGATACTTCAATCTAAGTATGGTTTACCAGTAAACATGGTAATAGGAATAAAAAAATTTCCTTTAGAGGCACATGCTTGGATTCAATATCACGGACACAATCTATTTAAAGAAATGGAAAACCTTGATTCATTGAGAGTAATTATAGATTCTAACTCGTATATAAAGGAAGTTGAACATAGTTGAATTGGTATGTATTTGAATTTATATATAATTCTGAATATAAAATAGATGATAATGAATATCTTAATGTCAATAGTAAATCAAAAGTAAATTATTTTAACACATCTTCACAGAACTTTGTTTTGAAAGCAGCATATGTTCAAAACACGACCCCATATGTGTTTTTTGAAAATAATGATGTATTAATAGTGGGAGACATTGTGATATACAATATTTTGAATCATGGTGTATATGAAAATGTTGATTGGAATGAACAGGAATTACTCACTAATTTAATTTCCCTTTATAACACTTTTGGTTCGGATTTTGTTAAGCGTTTAGATGGCGAATTTTCATTTGTTCTATTTGATAAAAAGAATTTTACATTAATGGCTTGTAGAGATACCCTGGGGGTAAAAAGGCTCTTTTATTTGAAAACCGACACAAAATTAGTAGTTGCGAGCGATATCTTTCTATTGAAAGGTTATTTAGATATACCTGAGTTGAATAGCGTTTACTTTCAAGAATATCTAAATGCAAATGGAATTGTTGATTCCTATTTAACGCCATATAAAGATATCTTGCGTTTACCGAGTGGAAATATGTTTGTTTTTGAAAATAAGGTAATTAACCTGATAAAGTATGTGAATTATGATGAATTATTTTCTGATAAATGGATGATGAAGGAGAAATCTATTAATCGGGAAGAGTTAATTGGGGAATTCGAAAGTATTTTGAACAAAGCAGTTTTGAGGAGAGTACATAAAAGCGAGCGTAATACAGTGTTATTAAGTGGTGGCTTAGATTCAACTACTATTTTTAATGTGTCAAAACGATTGGGGAAAAAATACGGTGATATTGATTCGGTAAGCATTGTTTTTGATGAATTAAAGGAATGCGATGAAAGTACATATATAACAGAATTATTAGAACAATATAATTCTAAAGGTACTTTTCTAAATTATGATTCAGTATTGATGTATGGAGATCTTCGTAATAATATATTACGTTTTGACGAACCCTATGCTACTGCTCCCACATGTGAATTTACTTCTCCTTTAATAGAGTCATGTGTGAACAATAATACCTATAGTATCCTAACAGGTTATGGTGGTGATCAACTTTTAACGAATCCACCGTATTTATTAAGAGATTACGTTAGAGAAGGAAAAATAAAGAGAATGTTTGGTGATTTAACTAAATATTGTATGTACACAAATATGTCTGCTTTTAAAGGATTACGTGAGTACATCATTCAGCCATATCCTATTAGTAGACCAACTAATAATAAAAGGAATCATGCTAGAAATTTATTACATCAAATGTTAAATGCAAAGGCCAATCATTACATGGATAGGGCGATAGGTGGCTTTTATGGTGCGGATATAAAACATCCTTTTTTAGATAGGGAGTTAATTTCTTTTATGATTAAAATCCCTAGTCATATTCTCTTTGATCCTTTCTACTCGAAGAAAATTTTAAGAGATTCTCAGAAAAATAAGTTACCTGACAGTATTCGACTGCGCATAAATAAAACATCACACATTGCTCATACATTAAAGAGTATAAGGAAAAATTGGGAATCAATTTATTCGAATGTAAAGACACCTCTAATTATCTCAAAGTTAGGTCTTTGTTCAGAAGAATTTTGGG
The DNA here is from genome assembly GCF_058788755.1 of Lysinibacillus sp. FW301-JW8. Taxonomy (NCBI): domain Bacteria; kingdom Bacillati; phylum Bacillota; class Bacilli; order Caryophanales; family Bacillaceae; genus Lysinibacillus; species Lysinibacillus sp. FW301-JW8. The sequence goes on along the minus strand of NZ_JBYTBB010000073.1, from coordinate 21,550 downwards.
AAGAAGCTTTATATAAGTGGAGAAATGGTTTGTTAACAGAAGAAGCTTTTTTATTACTGTTATCCATTGAAGTATGGCTTATGCAAGAAGAGTAATGAATCAATATTAATAAGGAGGCAGTTAGTGTAGGTATATTGTGCTATTTCTGAGGGTTACAGGGGGAAATAATCATGTTAATGACATATAGTAAACCAATGCTTTTAGATTGTGGAAATAGTTCAGAAGTTATTAAAGGTGAATGTGGTTGGGGTGCAGAACTGCCGTTTTTTGATAAAACAGGTGCTGTAAAAGGTACTTTTAGTAGACGTAAATATGAAATCTATGCATGTCCAGTTCCAGGAGGAGTGGCTGGAACGGGTACGTGCTATGTTTGTAAGCCTAAAACGGTTAGTTGTTCTTCAGAAGAAGATGGATGTTAACTGTAATGAATGTTCTGGTTTTTATTACACAAAAGCTGTAACAAAAATGTATAGTTAAGAACTGGTTTTGATAAAGAGTCATGTATGATGAATCGTAATGATTCTATAGCAGAAAATAAATTCAAAAACTAAATTTGCCCTATAGAAATAGCACAATACTCCTACAAAATATGTGAAATGAATATTTCCATATTTTTCTAACTGATAAATATAGTATGATACTAATTTTCGTGATTGTATGTTTGATTTTCTTTTTTTACAATTTAACTAAATTGAGAAACTACATTGATTTTCAACAGAGATTTATACAGATTGAGCAAATAAAAGTATTGGATAAGGAAAAAGCATATTTGATTTCGGATGAAAAAAACATTTTTGATAACTTATATATTTTGAATGCTATTTATCGTAGAATTTCAAAAAAGAAAGAAGTTATTTTAATAAAAGTGGTATTTGAAAACGATGACGAGATAAAAGTTGAACATTTGATGAAATTAAATCAATTGCAAATTGAAGAAATTCCAGTATTACTATATATGGGTGAAAAACATTATTGGGAAGATATCATGAAATTTTCTTCATACGGTAAGTCTCTTTGAAATGATATGAAATTTTGTGTGTATTTTACTAGTGAGTTGAAAGAAAAGGGGTTGACTGAACATCATTATTGTTAATCTGGTTGTCGCAATGATTTTTCTAAAAAATGGTTTCAATAAAGTTTTTAAAATTTATCATTATTATGTGGCGATAAATGAAAAAATAAAAATATCCCCGACATTTGTAAGCATTTTAGTGAGTTTAGATGTGATTGTAGGTATCTTTTTTTTAATTCAGTTTATGAATGTATACATATGTATGACCGCTGTAATGTTGCAATTGTTCAGTCTGTTTTTACTATTTAAACCTTCTAAAGGAGGAATAACACGTAACTGCGGTTGTTTTGAAAACATACCTATTAATATAAATATGAAAAATTTAGGATACAATTATGCAATATTCACATTAGTTTTCTTAATTTTTTTAGGAGAGATACTATGATTTATATTTTTTGTTATGGTTCTGCTTTAGTATTGATACTTTCAGGGATTTCTAAATTAATCTCACATTCAAATACAAAGCATTTTTTTTTAAAGTATATTGCTATCAATGATATTTCAATAACGTTTGTGGCATTGTTATTCCCATTATTTGAAATCGTAATAGGTGTTGGTTTGTTTATTTATGCTCACCCTATTCTTTATATTAGTGCCTTATTTTTAATCTTACTCTTTATCATTATTAACTCGTATGCGCTTATTAATAAAGTAGAAGAAGACTGTAAATGTTTCGGTAATTTAATTCCAACTAAGACAGGATTAGGTGGCTTAATACAAAGTGTATGCATGTTTTTCAGTATAGTGCCACTACTGTATTTTGATAAAAGTAATATGAATATACTTGACATTGGCAATGTATATTATCTCGTACCTGTTCTTTTATGGTTCTTCACTTTAATAATTATTAGAAGAAACGTAGAGGTGGTGTAACGATGGACACGGAAATCTATTATGCTTTCATCATCATTTCTTGTGTATTAATGCTTAGTATTTTGAACTCATTAAGAACTAGACGAGTGCATGTAGAAAAATGGGGGCCAATGGAAAAATCTGTTTTCCCGACGATTCCATTGAAGACCAAACAATTTGAATCTGTTAAAGTTCAAGATATTATGAATGAGTTTAATGTGCAGACTTTAGTATTTATTGATAGTCAGTGTTCTGCTTGTAAAGCAATATTAGCAAAACTCAATTTTTTAATTCCTCTTAAAAAAGAAGAGTATATTTTTATAGCAATGGATACGATTGAAAATCGGGATAACCTGAGCTATTTAGGGGATGAATATATTTATTTTATTGAAGAAGAAATTCTATCTAATCAGTTAAAAATAAGTGTTTTTCCAATGTATCTCGTTGTGAATACTAATAATTTTGTAGTAGAGAAGAAAGGAATCGCAAGTTTAGAAAATCTTTTGGATGTGAATAACTATGAAGTTGAGTGAATTAAAATTCTATGAGAAAGACCGACCTGTTAGAGACTTTTTCTATTCCCAGTTTTTTTATTTGAAAAATATTTGGAGAGAACAAAAGGGTATATTTCTTTTTTTAATTCTTTTAAGCGTAATAACTTCCATTATGTTACCTTTAGAAATTTTGCTACAGAAAAGGTTGATAGATCAACTAACGGTGATGCAGAAAATCCCAAATGAATTAGGATTTGCGTTAATTCTCCTTGTAGCAATAACGTTTCTTAGTCTATTTGGACAATTATCTGGAAAAATTCAAGGGTATCTCTTTCGGAAAATTTCTTTAAAAGTGAACTATTTATTTAAAGCGATGTTAAATAAAAAAGTAACTAGCGTTTCATTAGAAAACTTTGAGTCTAGCTTTTTTTACAATCAAGTTAATTTGGCAGCCAGAGCGTTGGAAGGAAACGGGTTAGGTACTACATATTCTTTTCTGCAGATCATTACAAGTGTATTTTCGTTATTTTCAGTTTTTGCGATTTTAACGGCTATTCATTGGACATTACCTTTAACTGTGCTTTTATCAACAATTCCAGGGGTTGTCATTGTTTTTTTTAGCAAATTTAAAAATTATAAAGTTGAAAAAAATGTTGCATTTAAAGAAAGAGAGCTTTCTTACACAGAATCTCTTTTTTTTGACAAAAGCTATTTAAAGGAAATTAAAGTGTATACTTTGAGTGATTATTTATTGGCAAAATGGAAAAAACTTTATTTTTATACGATGAACAAGAGAATTGAAGTGACAAAGTGGGAACTGAAAAATAGTGCAGTGGTAATACTATTTGTGGGGGTTATCAATACAGGTGTATCTGTATTCTTTGTTTATCAACTAGTAGAGAATGCTTTAACAATAGGGAGTTATGTGGCGCTAACTGCGGCGATAATTACTTTGCAGGGCATTTTTGGTCAAATTGGTGCACATATAGCTTCTATATTTGAAGCCGCTATTTATAACAATGCTTTAATCAAGTTGTTGAAAATAGAACATTTTGATGAAGAAAAGAGAGAAGAAATTAAATCTATTGAAACGATTGATATTAAAAATGGCACTTTCAACTATCCTTATTCTGATATTTCAGCTTTTTCAAAATTAAACTTTTCAATACGAAGAGGGGAAAAAATTTCGATTGTAGGTGGAAACGGTTCAGGGAAAACGACACTCGCCCATTGTTTAGTTGGATTATTCAATTTGACGGAAGGAACGATTTTAGTAAATGGAGAAAATATGAATGACATTGATAAATCTAGTTTACATAAACAAGTTGCTGTTGTTTTTCAAACATTCCCTAAATATATGTATTCATTAAGAGAAAATATTGGGTTTGGCAATGTAGATGATATGGAGAATGAGCAAAAAATATGGGATGTAATAAGACAAGTAGGATTGGGACATAAATTTTCAATCCATAATGTTGACTTAGATACTTATTTATCTAAAGAAATGGATGGCGGGATTGATTTATCTGGGGGAGAATGGCAAAAAATAGCTTTAGGACGAGCGCTAATGAAGGATGTTAGTTTGATTTTGTTGGATGAACCTACAGCGTCATTAGATCCTCATTCAGAATTAAAAACACTTGAATTATTCGATAGCATGACAGATGATAAAACAACGATTACGATTACACATAGAATCGGACCCACGAAATTATCGGATAAGATTATCGTAATGGATAAAGGGAAAATTGAAGAAATCGGTACTTTTGATGAATTGATAAATAATAAAGGATTATTTTATCGTATGCATCAAGCCCAATCTAAATGGTATGAGACAAAGGAGCATTTTCATGAAATCGTTGAAACTACATGAGACACAAAATATGAAAGAAATCCCATTAGTCGTAATGAAAAATGTGTCAAAGGAATTTCAGTCAAAGGATTTTATGGTACAAGCACTAGATACAATCAATTGTGAAATTTACCAAAATGAAATCGTAGCAATAATGGGTACGAGTGGTTCAGGGAAAAGTACATTACTTAATATTTTAGCTGCTTTAGACAAACCTACACATGGGGAATTAATTTTTCAAGGTTTACCGATGATTGAGCAATTTCAAGAGCCGATAGCATCGGAATTTAGAAAACGAAATATAGGCTTTATATTTCAAAATTTCAACTTGTTAGATGAATTGACGGTATCAGATAATGTGGCACTGCCATTAATTTTGCTAGATGAGGACTCTAAAAAAATTGCACAAAAGGTGAAAGATGTATTAACAAAATTGTCAATTAGTGATTTAGCTGTGAAGAAACCACATGAATTATCTGGTGGGCAAAAACAACGAGTGGCTATAGCAAGAGCGATTATTGCCAATCCGCTATTATTACTGGCAGATGAGCCAACAGGTGCACTAGATGTGAATACGACAAATGAAATTCTAACAACACTTGTTCAATTGAAAAATCTAACGAATCAAACAATTATATTGGTAACACATGATCCACATGTATCTACTTATGCTGATCGTGTACTATTCTTTCATAAAGGCAAATTAGTAGATAATTATATTAACCAAGAGAATAGCGATAATTTAACGATGATTTTTGACAAATTTAAAAACATACAGAGGAGCTATCTCAATGTATGATTTAAAGAATATTGCTTGGAAACTTTGTAGAGCTGCTAAAATACAAGTAATCATTGCCATACAAGTTGTAGCACTCGCTGTTTGTTTAATTGCAACAATGTTGGTCTATGTTGAAAATGCACGAACAGAAATGGAAGACAATATTCGTAACTTGTATGGGGATGTGGATATTTCTTCTGGTTATGACCTTTCTTCGAGTCAAGAGTCTAGTCAATGGATTACGAAAGAAAGTTTTAATCAGATTAAAAATTTAGAAGAAGTCGAGCTTTTGGAACCGATTTTACTACAATTTACATCTATAGATAAGATTGAAGGAGCTTATACATTAGGTGTTACGAATGGGCATTTAACAAAAGGATTTTACCATTTGGACGACATACCGAAAGATAATGAAGTTATTATTTCACATACTTTATCAGAAACTTTAAATAAATCTGTTGCAGATTCAATCGTGGTAAATGGTAAGCCGTTTCTTATAAAAGGAGTGCTATCTCCTAATGAATATGGAGAAGATGCACCTATTCTCTATATGGACATTGATTCTTTAAAAAGTGTAAGTAGTATTCCATCGGATGTAAAGGGCTTATTTGTCATGATTAAAACAACGGATGTGTGGCAGACAGCTACTGTATTACACCAACTTTTCCCAAATATACGTGTTGATATAACGAAAGAAACGGACTGGGTACAAGCAAATTTAAATTCCTTACTCGTTTTCATCATCATGTTAGTGGTTAGTATTATCATTATAAGTGGTCTATTATTGAAGTCCACTTTTTCATTATTATTTAGTCGTTTACAAGCCCAATTTTTCGTTTTAAGAACAATGGGAGCAACGACAGGGCAACTAAAAAAGATTGTCAATTATCAATCGACTATCATAATACTAATGGGTGTAGGGGCAGGCACAATCAGTAGCCTTTTGTTGCTAAAATTCATTGTCCCAACTTTGGTTGAGATGGTCGGCTTACCGCAAGCCCATTTTAACATTCCTGTTGTCTATTTTTCAGCAATTTTACTTGCTATTTATTTCTTACTCTACATGTTTGTGTTCATTCAAGTAGCGAGGATAACTAAAATATTACCTTTAGCAATGAAAAGAAATTATGAGTTTAAATCGTATCATTGGACGAAATGGAAGACCGTACTTACTTTTATAGTAGGTGTGATGTCATTACTCATTCTTGCACAAGGTATTATACAAAATGATGCAATTCAGTCGATTATTTTAATTTTTACTGGAAGTGTATGTATTACAGGTTGTCTATTCTTTTTATTCCCATATGTGATGGTATACACGTTGAACAAATGCTCTTCCTGGATTCATCGCTATTTAGGAAACAAAGCACACTATGTAAAAATTCAATTCATTCCTAATTTAAGTAACTATGTTCCTGTTGTTTGTATATTAGCGATTTTGATTATGATTATTACGTTTAATGGTACATTTTTGAAATCTATTGTACAATCCGAGGAAACAAGGATTGAAAAAACCTATCCGTATGAAGTAGCGATAGATAATCCTTATTTTGAGAATATTTCTTATAATGATATAGAGTTATTGCGGAAAAAAATCTCAATAAAAGAAATACAATTAGATAGTAAGGGTAGTTCTTTTCTCACTAATAATGGTGTTAATCTGAATTATTTTGCGAAAGATTTTGGTGGAGCAGATAGAGTTGAAATTACAGATGATGCAGCTGATAAGTATGGTTTAAAAACAGGAGATATTTTAGAAGGCTATTACTTTGACAGAAAGTCGAATGAAAAATCCATCCGTTTAAGAATTACTGGAATCGTTCCAACAGAAAACAAATATAAACACCTTTTTGTTGACTGGAATTCCCCTTTGATTAAAGATGTTGTAACCATTGATAAAATCCATTTAACTTTAGATAATGGTACAACATTAGAAGATCTCCAACAGGCGATTCGTGATTGGCCAACGTTAAAAATTGTGGAGCGAGCTGTTCTTTTAGAGCAAGCCTCAGAATGGTTTTATCAACGATGGGCAATGTTTATGATTGTATTGATTGCTTTAGTTGTAGCGAGTTGTACTGGTCTAGTGCAAACGATTGTTCATATTATCTTTAAAAGGAGAGACCAATACAATACACAACGTTTAATCGGGCTTTCCCAAAAAGAATTAAAACAGGTTATTTGGTCTGAAGTTCTCTTTATTGTCACTATCGGTTTACTACTTGGTTTAACATGTGGCATGTTTTTAACCAAGTTAATCATGCAAATTGATGCAGATGTGCCAATAGGATGGGATTTCTTGTTTATATTTAGCTCAGGTATAGGTACAGTGGTGGTTATTTTAGTATGTTGTCGTCTATATATTGCTCGATTTGTAAAACGGAGTGTTATTTAGAAATGTTCGTGTCAGATAACAGAATAATGTATATCTTAGTACATTCAAATTACACGCTTATTCAAGAGCTTTTAAAAAATATGTTCACAATGTATAGACCATCTTGGGCAATTGATACCGTTAACTTGCCGAGTGAGATTGTCATAAGGATAAATGCCAATAAAAAATATGATGTTGTGTTAATTGACACATCTTATAAGCATTTTATTCACTATATACCATATTTAAAAAATCTCGAAACAATGAAATGCCAAATTATTTTTATGACAGATGAAAATATTGGAGAGCTTCATTACTACACAAGTAATATTTCGAATTGTAAGGTAATAAATAAAAATATGACGATAGAACAATTAGTTCATACCATTGAAGGAGACTCAATAGAAATAGTTGACACAAGACGAGTCGGAGAATTGAATATGTTAGAAATGAATGTGCTCACGGAATTGGCAAAGGGGCACTCCATTCACTATCTCTGCAACTCGCAAAAATTCACAAATATAGACATAGAGCAAGTGATTCGGAATATTAATGCATATTTTGGAACAACCCATTATTTAGAAGCAGTATATAAAGCATATACGGAAAAACTTATTTAAGGGAACGTTAAGTGGTACTTTTTACGCTTACGTTCTTTTTTTGAACGTTTATGTAAAGGAGAAGAATAAAGATGGGCGTTTAGCTATATAAATATCCTTTTTAGGTTATTTTTAACTATTCAGTTGTTATATGTTTTATACTGGTTATCAAGGAGGTGATGATATGGAATTTACTACAAAAGAGGAAAGGCTAGTAGATTATTTTGAACATAGAAGACCGTTAACACAGTTAGATAAAATTAAATTAGTGTATGGATTTCGTGTTGTTACAAGCGAGTTGAAAAAATTTTTGGTTATTTACGCTATAGCTATAGCGTTCGGTTTATTTTGGAAAATGTTATTGGTTCAAATTGGATTTCTACTGGTGCGTCAAGTAGCATATGGTGCGCATTGTTCATCATTTAGAACGTGTCTTGTTGTTAGTAGCATTTCATTTACGTTCATCACATGGCTAGCTGCAGCATTGTCTATCACTTCACTCGTTGTTTGGGGAGCGTTTTTGCTAGGAGCTGTCATCTTGTTGTTTATTGGTCCAGTGAGTTCTAAAAAAACAAAAGTACGAGGTGAAGCTCATCGAACATTCTTGTTTAAAAAATTGTATAGCAGACTTATTGTGTTGGGCGGACTGCTCGTTATTTTTCCAACATCTATAAGCATATTTTTCGTAGCAGGCGCTTTACATGCAATCGTTTTAGTTATCATTGCAAAATTAGGAGGATATCATTGATGAAATTCATTATCGAAAAAGTAGTTGAAAACTTGTGTGATTTACTTATTGAACTAGCCGAATTTGGCTCTATGTATATGTGTTGGAATTTTGTAGGTGAAGAAGAGCTACCACAAGAATTAAAGTCAGATGAATTTTGAAAAATTACCATAAATCATCTATAATGGAATTTAAATATATATAAATTAAGAGGATTATGTAATTTTATGTGGAGCATACAATCTTTAATTTTGTCCATTTGTCAGTGTTCAGTGTTCAGCTTTTTACCATTATATCTTAGTAAGACTAGGATAACCAAACAATTGTTTTTAAAAACTTTCTTATTTATTGTAGTACTAGCAATTGTGTTATTTGCTTTTATAGGTATTTATGCTATAGGATATATCATATTGACTACAAGTCTCCTTATTTATCAACAAACAAAGCGATGGCGGAATATCACCCACGTGCTGTTTACTATTGTTTTAGTTGTTATGGCAGACCATTTTTCTTCGCTTGTCGTGTATCATTTATCGAATGGCATGGAGGCTATCATCACTTCTCCATTGGTACAACTCATTGTTTCGATGAGTATCTTATTTATTTTGGTGCTTGTCTACAAAAGGTTATTTCGTTATTTTGCAGGATGGTATGTGTTTGAGCAATATATTATACCTGCAATGATTCCTCTGCTACTTATGACGATTGTCTTTATGTATACCGATATTGTGTTGATGGATGGTCTATCATTCGTCAAAAGTGTCCAACATAATTTATTCTTTTTTGCGATTTATTTGATGCTCTTTATCATTATTATTGGTTTCTTTGTTTACTTAGCTATTAAGAATATACATATTAAACAAAAGGAAATGGAATTGGAAGAATTTAATTCATATGTGGCGTCGCTTGAAGAAATTAATCGAGATATGCGTAAATTTAAACATGATTATATGAATATTTTAACATCAATGCGTAATTTTATAGATTCTAAAAATTACTCAGAACTAGAAACCTATTTTTATCGACATATTTTACAAACTGAAAAGAATGAGCAAGTGCATGAAATGGCTTTCTCCATGCTTAACTGTTTAAATATAGCCAGTTTAAAAGGACTTTTAACAACAAAACTTATCCAAGCGCAGACATTTCACGTACCAATGCACGTTGAGATTGTTGAAGATATCGACAGAATAACATTGGATGAGATTCAATTAAATCGCATGTGTGGCATACTATTGGATAATGCACTTGAAGCCAGTAAGAATGCTACAGAGCCTTGGATTCGATTAGCCCTTATTCGAATGGATGGTGTTGTATTAATTGCATGTATGAATACATTTTCATCCAATCAAAGTCATGAGTTAAAAGTGCATGAAATTTTTAAAGAAGGCTTCTCGACAAAAGGACAGGAGCGAGGCTTGGGTTTATCTATTTTACGTCAAATGGTGGATGCTTCTCCAAAACTTCGATTGAATACAAAAATAAATGGCAATCTATTTATACAAGAGTTGTATATTGATGAGGGGGGGTGCAATTATGAAAGTGATTATTTGTGAAGATAATGTTGTTCAATTAGAATATATCAAAAAAACGATTGAAAACTACGCCATGATGGAGGGGAATGGGATTGAAATTATACTCACAACCACAAACCCTAATGAGGTCATTGCTTATGAAAAAGCAGATTGTTATTTTTTGGATATCGATTTGAACCATGAAATGACAGGGCTTATGTTAGGTGATATGATTCGTAAACGTGACCCATTGTGCAATATTATTTTTGTCACAACTCATGCCGAAATGACCTATTTAACGTTTATATATAAAATTGCTGCGTTAGATTTTATTATTAAGGATCACACAGGTATGTTACAGCAAAAAGTATTAGCAACACTAAAAGTCGCATATGAAAAGTATCTTCAAATAGGTCAACAACAAGCACCTTCACAGATTCAAATTAGAGCCAATGGTTACACAAGAAATATTGCTATACAGGATATTTATTTTTTTGCAGCATCCCCCACATTACATAAAATTATTTTACATTTGGAAAATGAGCATATTGAGTTTTATGGTCGCTTAAAGGATTTTAAGGAAGCACATGCATCAATGTATCAATGTCATAAGGCTTTTATTGTGAATCGACAAAACATTGAATTTGTAGATCATAAGGAACGAGTTGTATATTTCAAAAATGGCGAAATTTGCTTTGCCTCTGCACGACTTATAAAGGGTTTAAAATAGCTTGAGTTGAATGGATATGGTGAGGATGCAAATAAACCTACAAGAAAAGGTTAAGCTGACGAACTTCTGAATGTACGGGTCTATAACTGCAACACATAGAAATGTGTATATCACCAAATTGTGAGGTTAGCTGTGGGTGAGTAAAACTAGCTAATATGAAAAGCCATGATACGTTACAGGCGTATGAGAGTTAACAGGCTTAGAGGAAGCACCTAAGTTCATTCTATAATAGATATAATTCAACGTTGTAAGCTGATAACGTGGAGGACTTACTTCTAATGAAACGTTGGCGAGGAAAACATCAATGAAACTAGTTGTTGTATAACTTGCTTTAATATCAGTGAAAGTGGTGGCATAGTACCAATGAAATGTTTAATCCACATGGAGGGATAGCCACTAGACTAATAAAAATAGATTAATTAAAGCCCTCTCAAGGGAGAAGGGCTTGAGTTCTATATTGTTTTATCAAACTAGAGAAATGGCTTTAATAATTAAAGTTTTTCTTCCCATATCCAAATTGGCTTCTGAAGAATGATGGATGTAAGATTACGGTTGATTCTTTTTGAATTCACCGTCATCTCATTGCTAAGAACAATTACTGTTACATCCTCGTCATTTAGCCGTGTAACATAATGACGGAAACCACTTGGATATCCTCCTGAATGCCCGACTGCTTTTTTCCCCAGAACATCTTGAGTATACCATCCATATCCATATTGATACGGAAATTTTTTAGCATGGGTCATACTCATTAGTTCAGATGTTTCTTTGCTTACCAACACATTATCACGCAGGGCCCTGTCAAACAGTTCTAAATCTTCAACTGTAGAGATGATATCCCCAGCTGCATACGCTGCAGAATTATGCATTAAAGGTCCGGGTTTCCCTTCTACATGTCCTTCCGCTTTTGGTATACCAGCCGCAACCGTAAACATAGAATTAAACATGCTGCTTGGCTCAAAAATATGCTCTTCTATATAATTGGCATATGGTTGTCCGCTGACTTTTTCAATAATAAGTCCTAACATCACATAACCAGTATTACTATAACTAAAGCTTTTACCTGGGGTAAACTCTAATTCAGAATCGCTAACGGTATTTACAATATCATTTGGATTCCATTCTTTGCTGTAGTCAAATTCGAAATTTGCCTTTAGATAATCCGGAATTCCTGAGCTATGACTTAGTAGATGGCTTATTGTAATAGTCTCTCCATTCGGAAAATCAGGAAAGTATTGCGAAATTGGATCATCTAAGTTTAAAAGTTCCTTTTCTACTAGTTGCATGACTGCTACTGCAGTGAATGTTTTGGATAATGAAGCAATCTGATAGAGCGTGCTTGGGCTATTTGGTAAATCAGTGGCTGCCAATCCGAAACCTTTTGTATATAAAACTTCACCTTCCTTTGCAATGAGGACGGTTCCCTGAAATTTTTCATTTGTCAAATATTGATCGATTTTTTCAGAAACGCTTCCAGATAAATCACTATGGTTGTTACGTCCAAATAATAGCAAACCTACTATAGATACGATTACAATAACAAGAATCGTAATAGAGAAAAATTTAAAGAATTTTTTCATAATATACCTCTCAATCTATTTCATAATAGCTTATTAAACACCTCCTATTATAAGACGAAATCTGACATAAAACACGGAATAAATGGAAATATTACCAGTTTACTTATGATCCTAAATTCATTTTTAGAGTTACTAAATAGATCTGTACTAATTAAATGTTCATTTCCCTTTAGCGGGGACAGATACGACACAATATCGTGTTCTTTTGAAATATCGATTCGCCCCCGATACGGGTATCAAAAATGTTATAACTTATTTTTTAGCGTTGAAACTATTATCATGTGGAACGAATAACATAGCTGCCTTATAATAGAGAAAAATAAGTTTAGTGCTTAAAATTTGTAAGAGTTATCAAAGTTAGCCAAATGCAAATGCCCCTATAAAATAATTAATATTGGAGTGTTATTAGATGTCAATATGGGTACAGATTTTGTTATTTGCTATACCAGGCATTACGATATATTATGGTGTATTTTATGGTACTCCAAAACTAGTCAGGAAAGGTGTTCCTTTAATTTATTCCTTCTGGTTTTGGTTGTGGATTCCAGCTTTGCTGTTATTACCTTTATCCATAGGTTTGTACATAGTTTTTGAAGATGGAACGTTAACTATGGAAGCAATTAATCAACGATTCCGTTTAAATCCAATAGGCAGAGATGATTGGCTATGGATTGTCCTGGCGGTTATATTAACTATAGTCTTTGACCAAATTTTAGAACCCATAGGAAAAGTATTAGCAAAGTATAAACTATTAGCACCACCTAGCTATTTACCTGAACCGTTTAATCCCTTAAAAAAATTCAATATTCCCCCAAAGGAGTTTTTTGGTGTTTCATTAAAAGGTAACTGGAAACTACTAATGATTTTTATGCCTATTCACATAATTGCAATGTTTAGTGAGGAAATGATGTGGAGAGGTTATCTTTTACCGATACAAGAAACAATGTTTGGCGATATGGCTTGGATATTAAACGGGTTGCTATGGGCTTGGGTGTTACATATAGCATTAAAATGGCATGTTATTGGAATGATTCCTAGTATGCTGATAGCCCCTTTAATTGCGCAATATACTCAATCTACATGGGCATCATTTGCAGTTCATGCCATTGGAAATGCACCTTTGTGGATTATACTTTTAATTGGGATAATAAATACAACAGAAACATCAAATCAAAAGTAAGGGTAGTATTTCTTCATTAAAAGGAATATTCTCACATTCATTTTCGATTACCGAAAAAATTTAAATATGCCAAACGATATTAAAAACAGGTGTTTCAAAAATGGGAAATCTTTTATATAAAAGGATTTTCACTTCTTTTCTAAGCTATAAAATGACTAAATACGTAGATCACTGGTATCAACTTTAATGAATAATGCTAATAAAGCAATGATTCCTATTAATATTGGAATCATTCTTTTTTGCTTATTAACTGAGAAAAATCATCCAATTAAATATTCTTTTTTAAACAAAGATGGTAGAAAAAAAATTAGTGTTTAATGATTTATCGAAGATTAAAAAATTAGGATTTTTAGACCGTTTACAAGTGAATAACCACAACGTATATATAGGACTATTTAGGGAGTACTTACATCTAAAATATACTGAATACTATTTATACCATTTTAATTCACAGTGTATACAATAACTTAATAGACAATTTGTTTCAATAATTTAAACTTTCTTATAATATAGTCTTAATTTAATAGAACTATTTGTGGTATGATTGAACTAAATCATGTTTAATTAAAGGGGTAATATGAAATGAAAAAAGTATTGTATTCATTATTCTTTGCTTTGATTTTGTCTATTTTTTCATTCAATGCATTTGAAGCGAAAGCATCAGACAAATTATCAAATCGTGCAGAGGCGATTGTTGAAATTGGAAAATTACTTGGTTTAGATGGCACACAAAGAGATACACAATTCAATGATGTTCCGAAAAGTCACAATGCGAGTGGTTATATACAGTCGGCTGTTGACAAAGGGATTATAACTGGATATCCAGATGGCACTTTCAAGCCTTCACAAGAATTAACTAGAGCTCATGTTGCTATTTTTATTTCAAGAGCATTCGGATCAAAGTTACCTACAGGAAATGAGGCATTCAAAGATGTAAAGAAAGGTGATAGTGCCTATAGTGCGATTCAACAATTAGTGGCGGCAGGAATTACGGCTGGTTATCCAGATGGCACGTTTAAACCTAATGATAAATTAACACAAGCTCATTTAAAAACATTTATCAGTAGAACAGACAGCTATTTAAAGACAGGTAAAAAACCTACGACAAATAATACAAGCAAGGGAAATGGTACTTTAAAAGGTACAGTTATTTGGAAATATAACGATTTTATTGGTAATAAAGGAGATACTGGTGCTGTAATTTATTTATTCCCTACGAATGCAACATATCCAAATTATACAAAGCAACAATTATTTGATTGGATTGATAGAAAAAATGAGTTAAAGGATGTATATAGAACTTTAGTTGATACAAATGGTAATTATACTTTTAATAATCTACCTGCTGGTAAATATATTGCGGTTATTTCATCTAAAAATGCACATAGAGCCCTTTTAGAAACTTTAAATTCGCACAATCAATTGAAAACTTTATTTGGTGATTTTAATTATTCAATTTTTGAAGCAAATGCTATGACAATTTTTAAGCATCAAATTAGAGAAATTGAAATAAGTGATAAATCAACAGTTGATTTTAGTGCTGATTTTGGATACTCAGCATGGTAATGATTAAACAATTTAAGCATTAAGCGATAATAAAAGGATTACAGCGTAAGTTTTTGCCGTAATCCTTTTTACTTTTATTTGAAGATCATAGTATCATACTACTATTTTGGTATGAAACGCCTTACCTTTTTTTCGACTTTTTGCATCCTCATCTAAAAATAATTTAATTCGATTTAAGACCCTTATTTGAATTAATCTATCACGTTTTACAAATGAGTTCAATGTTGGTGAAGTATCTTTCGGCAAATAAATCCGACTTAAATTATTTTGTTAAATAATTATTGAAATTGAATCAGAATTCCTTTATATTAAAAGAGACTAAATGGTATCTTTTTGGAGGCTGAAATGAAAAAAGGTGAAATAACAAGGCATAATATTATTCGAAAATCAGCTATGATGTTTAATAAAAAAGGGTATATGACAACAACAATGAATGACATAATTCAGGAAACGAATATTCAAAAAGGGGGGATATATCGACACTTTAAGGATAAGGAACAACTTATGGTAGAATCTTTTCGTTACTCCATTGAAATAATGCAAAACCATCTAAAGGAAAGTGTTTCACAGCACAACAATGCAAGCGACAAATTAATTGCATTTATAGAGGAATTTTTACAATTAAGTGAAGGAAAACCAATAGTAGGGGGATGCCCAATTTATAACGCAGCGATAGAAATGGATGATTTGGAAGGGAATGCGTTACTGCCACATATTAATGAAGCGATAGATATGATGATAATATGGTTGATGAAAATTATAGAGGATGGGATGAAGCGACAGGAGTTGAAACAGTCAATACAGCCATATGACACTGCGCTTTACCTTGTGTCAATACTTGAAGGCGGACTTGTATTAGATCGATTAAAGAAAGATAGTCAAATAACGAAAATCATTATAAATAATACAAGGCAATACATTTCAATGATTGCTACTGAGCGGCAGTAAAGCCGTCTTTTTTAAAAAATAAAAGAGACTGAAAGGTATCTTTTTGAGGAGGTGTTATGATGAAGTATTTTATATGTGTTGCTATTATAGTAGCTATTATGTTTTTAAGGAGCTATATAATTTTGCGTATTTTTACACCTAAAATAAAAGAGGATAAAAAATATCCGAATTCGACTTATGAAAACATTGATATAGAACTGGATACTGGATCAATTCGGGGATGGCTTATTAATAGTGAGCAGGCAAGAGGTTGTTTTCTATTAATACATGGATGGGGCTCTAATAAATCAGACATGTTACGATATGTCGATCCTCTATTAGCCAGCGGTTATGACGTGATTATTGTGGATGTTCTTGGTCATGGGCAAAGTGCAGCAATACAGAAACAAGTGAGTATCGCATCATTTGTCCAAAGTATAACGGCAACGATTAATTATGTAGAAGGAAGACCGGATATTAATAGTAATGCAATCTATGTTTTAGGACATTCAATGGGAGGGATAGCTGCAAGTATTGTCAATGCCACAGATTTAAGGCTACAGGCTCTTATTACTGATTCGATGCCTACTTCATTAAAAAGTATTAGCCAATCAATGGCTGAAAAGGTGAAAATCCCCTATATCCCCTTTGGTTGGTTATTTGTTAGTTGGTTTTTATTACGAGGAGGCGTTTTTTTAAAGGCTAGAAAAGAATGGTGCCTAGAGAAAATATTAAAAAATCAACAGTCTCCAGCTCTAGCCATACATTCAATTCATGATAAAAAAGTGTCGATTTCTAACGTGGATGTCCTAATAAATGATAGCAATTTTAAACAAGTAATTAAAGTTACAACAAAGGGTCACCATCATTGTGTAAAAGATAAATCTTTTTGGGATAATATTTTTCATTTTATAGCAAGCCATAAGGAGGAAATAGTAGATGAAACATATTGATACACTTGTAATTGGTGCAGGTCCAGGAGGATATGTAGCCGCTATTCGCGCAACTCAAATGGGGCAAAAAGTAACAATTGTAGAAAGAGAGTATATAGGGGGAGTTTGTTCAAATGTTGGGTGTATTCCATCAAAAGTGCTGATTTCAGTAGGTCATCGTTTTGAGAAGGCAAAGCATTCGGAGGATATGGGAGTTGTTGCCCATGAAGTAAAACTTGACTGGGAGAAAGTACAAGAATTCAAGAATGGCATAGTCTCTAAATTAGTAGGAGGTGTTGAAAGTCTATTAAAAGGTAACAAAATCGATATCGTGTATGGAGAGGCTTACTTTGTAGATGCAAACACTGTACGAGTAAACAATGGAGGCAACGTACAAACTTACACTTTCAAAAATGCAATCCTTGCAACAGGTTCTCGCCCGGTTGAAATTCCAACACTTAAATTCACTAAACGTGTAATTAATTCAACAGGTGCACTTTCTTTACCAGAGGTACCAGAAAAACTAGTTGTTATTGGTGGTGGATATATTGGTATGGAGCTGGGCTCTGCTTACGCTAACTTAGGCTCTCAAGTAACAATCATTGAAGGCAGCAAAGATATTTTATCTGGTTTCGAAAAGCAAATGACACAAGTCGTAAAAAAAAGTTTAAAGAAAAAAGGCGTAGAAGTTGTAGTTGGCGCATCGGCTAGAGGTATTGAAGAAAATGAAAATGGCGTAGTTGTAACGTACGAGGTGGGCGGAGAAGAAAAAACAGTTGAGGCTAGCTATGCATTAGTCACTGTAGGTCGTCGTCCAAATACAGATAATTTAGGTCTTGAGTCACTTAAGATTGAATTCTCAGAACGGGGTTTATTAAAAGTAGATAAACAAGGTCGAACTTCCATGCCAAATATTTATGCTATTGGTGATATCGTATCCGGTCCACAACTTGCACATAAAGCATCATATGAAGGTAAAGTAGCTGCAGAAGCCATCGCTGGTGAAAATTCAATTGTAGATTACTTGGTAATTCCAGCTGTATGTTTCACAGATCCTGAATTGGCAACTGTTGGCTACAATGAGGAACAAGCAAAATCAGCAGGTATTGAGGTGAAAGTAGCGAAGCTTCCTTTTGCTGTAAACGGTCGAGCACTTGCATTAAATCAACCTGAAGGCTTTGTGAAGCTCGTTGCTCGGAAAGAGGATGATTTATTAATCGGTGCTCAAATCGTAGGTGCTGGGGCATCCGATATGATTGCTGAAATGAGTTTAGCAATTGAGGGGGGAATGACTGCAAAAGATCTCGCATTAACAATTCATGCGCACCCAACATTAGGTGAGATTATAATGGAAGCCGCTGAATTCATTATGGGGCAGCCCATTCATGTTGTAAAAGTATAGTGGTGACTATACTTATGCAATTACAATGCCCCTTATGTAAATATTATAAAAGATCATGGGTTGTGAGGTAGAATAGAAGGAAGTACGTGGCGTATTGAAGTAAAACTGTCAGAGGGTGTCACATATCAGACAGGCGATCGTTTAGGCATCTTTCTGCGAAATCGACAGGCGTTTGTGAGCAACCGAAGGAATATGTGGAACATGTGATGGGGCAGACTGAAGGTGCACAGGAGCTCATTAAAATACTAGCTCAAGATGTGCATTTCTATATATGTGGAGATGGTGGTAAAATGGCTCCAGATGTTGAATGCACATTGTTAATGGCATACCTGGCAATCCATGATGTAATGAGTCTGTAGCGAGCTAGTCTTAAAGAACAAGATCGTTACGCAATGGATGTATGGGCAGGTAGACCAATAGCTGCTGATAGTAAAAGATGAGAGGTAAAAATATGAACAGACATTTTTTTATTGCTGTTCCACTTCCGTTACCTATTAAAAATGCTCTTAATGAGAAATGTGAAACCATAAAAACAAGTATGCATTTTAAACGGTGGGTTCATCTGGAGGATTATCACATTACATTAGCTTTTTTAGGGAATGCGGATATGGATCAATTACAACTGGTATTGAAGGAGATAAAGGAAAGCCTAATGAAGGTTCCTCCATTCGAGTTAAGCATTCAAGGATTGAATACTTTCGGAAGAAAAGAATATCCAAGAATTTTATGGGCTAGTATTTATGAATCTCAGCCATTAAATAATGTGAGGGACATTGTATACAAGGAATGTATAAAGGCAGGATTTGATTTAGATAAAAAACCTTTTGTCCCACATATAACAGTAGCAAGAAAATGGGATGAAACACATGGTAAAATGCCTTTTGATGTAGTGATGAGTGAAGAAATGGAGCTTCCAACGTTTTTAGTAGAAGAAGTGGTGCTATATGAAACAAAATTTGAAGAAATTCCAAAATATCATCAAAAGGCTGTAATTCGTTTAGAGGAATTGTCTAAGTAATAAATTATCAATACCCATAGCTCATAACCTTAATTTAGGGTTTATGAGCTTTTTTAATATTTAGTTCACCCTCCGTTCATTTAAGAATTTTAAGCTTAGAGTATTAAAAAGAACGGAGGCATTTAATATGAATCTTGCTTGGAAAGAAATTAAGAAAAATAAAGGAAGGTTTTTAATATTAGGCTCAATTGTTTTTCTTGTTAGTTTATTAACTTTTATTATTTCTGGTTTGGCCAATGGATTATCACAAGATAATGCCGCTTTAATTAAAGATTTACCACAGGGGCAATTTTATTTAAGTAAGGACGCGGATCAAACATATAATCTTTCAAAGATTGATCGTAGCACTCAAAATGAAATATTGAGCAATGAAAAGAATGCAGTAGCTTTCTCGATACAAATGGGCTTTTTAAATGATATGGACAATAAGCAGCAGAGCGTTGCATTTACTACTGCAACTGCTTCAACGCTATTTGCAAATGTGAAACATGAGGAAGTTATTTTAGATAGTTCTTTAAAAGAAAAAGGAATTAAAGTAGGAGATACATTAACAAATAATCAATTTAGTGGAAAGTTTATAGTTAAAGGATTCGTAGAGCAAAAAAAATATAGTCATGCGCCAGTCGCTTATATAAATAAAAAAGATTATCAAGAAATATATCGTGTTGATGAAATGCAGCTGATTTTTGTACCAAATAGAGATTCTTCAAAAGAATTTGCTGGGTTACAATCATTTTCAAATAAAGAATTTCTTCAGACAATCCCAAGCTATAATGCGGAGCAAATGTCTTTAAATATGATTGTATGGTTTTTAATAGTCATTAGCGGAATGCTGTTTGCTATCTTTTTCTATATGATGAATGTCCAAAAAATTGGCTTATACGGAATTTTAAAGGCCATTGGTTTGAAAACAAGCAAACTATTCAAAATGATATGGGCACAGATGGCCATCATTACAGTTATTTCTCTCGTTTTATCTGTAGGCTTAAGTCAGGCATTTAATTTAATTACCCCAAAAGGAATGCCGTTTGTTTTAACAATCGCAACTACCGTTCAATTATCGATTGTGTTTTTAATTATTGGCTTTATCGGTGCTACAATTTCAGGAATGCAAATAAAAAAAATTGAACCATTACAAGCGATACAGCAAGGAGAGGCTTAATATGACTTTATTTAAAATCAATGGAATTAGAAAAACATTTACAAATGGAGAGATAGAGGAAGAGATTCTTAAGGGAATAAATCTTTCTCTAAAAGATGGAGAAGTAACAGCAATGGTTGGTGCGTCTGGATCTGGTAAGAGTACTCTTCTAACAATAGCTGCTGGACTTCAGCCTACATCAGATGGGCAAGTTATCTTTGAGGGGAAAAATATGTCCATCATGAGCTCTGAAGAGGTTCGAAAAGTACGAGCAAGTAAATTTGGATTTGTCTTTCAGTTTGCACATCTTGTACCTTTTCTTACAGTTGAGGAGCAGCTACTATTAATGTTAGATGTTTCTGAATCAAAATTAAAGAAGCAGGAACAAAAAAATGAAGTTAGTCGAATACTTGAACTAGTAGGGATGGACCATCGAAAAATGGCTTATCCTTCATCATTGTCAGGAGGTGAGAAGCAACGTGTTGCTATTGCCCGGGCAATCATTCATAAACCAAGAGTCCTGTTTGCAGATGAACCAACTGCAAGTTTAGATTCACAGAAATCAAAAGAGGTCATGTTACTTATTAGAGATTTGACTAAAACATTAAATATTACTACTTTAATGGTGACACACGATGAAGAAATGCTAGC
Source organism: Lysinibacillus sp. FW301-JW8 (assembly GCF_058788755.1). Lineage (NCBI taxonomy): Bacteria > Bacillati > Bacillota > Bacilli > Caryophanales > Bacillaceae > Lysinibacillus > Lysinibacillus sp. FW301-JW8. The sequence goes on along the minus strand of NZ_JBYTBB010000073.1, from coordinate 161 downwards.
TTATACGGATCGTATTATTAAAATGAGTGACGGTGTTATTTTGCAAGATGTTATTTAGATAAAATGCTACAACCATGTTTTAATGGTTCATGTTGTTGAAATACTATTATGTCAATGACATCAAGGTGACAAATTAAAAAGTATAGCCCTTTTTCAAAACG
>NZ_JBYTBB010000072.1:0-27184 GCF_058788755.1 Lysinibacillus sp. FW301-JW8 | reverse complement strand
GCACCTCCTTTAATTGATACCTTTATAGTACCGAGAGGTGCTACGTGATTATATGCGTTATTTGAATACGGGCTTACTTAGTACTTAATAATTCACTCATTCCAAGTGCTGTAAAGTAAGTTAATACTAGAGATGCTATAATAAAACACGGTTTCAATAATGAACGAGTAATAATCATTAGAATAATTCCAATTCCAAACAGCATAATCGTTGCTGTTCGAGTGAAGTCACCACTAGCAAGCTCCTCAAGATCCACGTTCTGAGATGTTTTTCCGCCGATTGCTACCTTTGCACCATTTAGCTCACCACTTTTAATGATAGCTTGTACCTCTTGTTCAACTCGTTCTACAATGGTCATTGCTTCCTTTGAATATGGGTTAACTTCTAATATAATGCCCATTTGAACTATTTTTCGATTAGTAGACATATACATATCCAATGATTTTTGGAATTCATCACTTTCTAAAACATCTTGTGGAATATAGAATTTTTCAGAGGCCTTTGATTCACTAAGCCCTGTTAAATAATCTTGAGCATCTGTTAAACCTGTACTTACTTCTTTTAAGCCTTTCGTACTTTCTGATAACCCCGATTGTAAGGCTTCCATTTTATGAGCTAAATCTGTTAGTCCAGTGAGTAATTGCTCTTGCCCCTCGTTAATCGTCGTTAAACCTGATTGAAGGACCGGTGTTTGACTGGCAACTTGGTTCGAACCGTTTTCAGCTGTTTGTAATCCTTGCCTTAAGCTGGCTGAACCTTCGTACAGCTGATTCACACCAGCTTGTAATTGTGAAAAATCCTTGTTAACTCTGATAAGTGAGACATTTGCTTCTTTAAATGATTTAAGTATCCCATCATATTGAGGTGATAGCACCTGTAGCTCCTCCAACAACTCTTCTAACTGCTTCTTTCCATTTGTAGCAATACCAAGTGTGGTTTGCACATTGACATCATTAGCTAACTCTGGTTTTGATTGCACTAGTGCATACATTGAATCCTCCGTTTGCTCATACCCTTTTTTTGCACGATCGAGGGCTTGAGCAATGCTTGAAAAATAGGTGCTAAATGAAGATAAATCTTTTTCAATTTCTATATAACCATTCAATAATTTTGACATGGATCTCGATAACACATCCATATTCTCATTTACAGATGCCAAACCATTTTCTAGTTGTTGGGCGCCATTCACCCCTGCACCTACACCGTTCGATAATTGACTAACAGCCTTTCCTAGCTTAACAACACCCTTTTTCACTTCATTTGTTCCATTAATTAATGACTGAACATTTTGTACATCACTTGTATCAGTTTGCTTGAATTGTTTTTCAGCGGAGGATAATCCACTATTTATTTTTCCAACTCCTTCATTCGCTTCGTTTAGTCCGCTATTTAATTCTTTTGTTTGCTCTGTAATATATAAGTCAATGATTTTTTCTCCGGTTGGACGAGTGGCTGTCAATACTTCTGATACACCATCTACTCGAGATATCTGTTCAGCTAATTCATCCAATACTTGCAATGATTTTGCATTATCCAATCCTTCATTTGACTGTATAACTAAGGATGCTGGCGAAGAAAAACCAGCAGGAAAATGATCCTCAATCACGTTGATTCCTTCTTTAGAAGCATAGCTATCCCCCACTTCCAACAAATCATTGTAGCTTGAAGAATGACTATAATGGATGATAAAGGGAACACACAACATCGCAGTAAAGACTAAAACAACCACTGGTCTTAAAACAGACATCTTAGCAAATGCGCCCCAAATTTTACTTTCATTATGTCCATTTATTATTTTCACTGGCCAGAACATCTTCTTCCCTAATAAAGCCATAAAAAATGGATTTAAGGTCATTAAAACCAGGACAAGTACGGCTACTCCAATTGCCACAGATGAGCTTGCTCGGTATAATCCGAATTCAGCAAAAACCAGTGCCATAAATCCAATAAATACCGCGAGTGCACTGTACAGAACGGTTTTACCAGCAGTTTTATAGGTTACACGAATTGCTGTCCACATATCATCTTGCTTCACCAGTTCTTCCTTAAATCGAGTGAATAGTAAAATATTATAATCTGTCCCGACTCCAAATAAAATAACAACTAAAAATACTTGTGTAAAATTAGAAAATGGATAATTAAATTGATCTACTAAGTGTGCAATGATTCCTAGTGACACTAAGTACGCCACTCCTACTGTTAAAAGAGAAACGAATGGGACGATTGGTGATCGGAAAATAAGAATTAGTACAACGATAATAAAGATAATCGCAATCACTTCCGTTTTCTTAATCCCCTCTTGTGTTGATTGGACAAAATCTTCCATTACTAGACTATTTCCTGTTAGATAGATGTCCATATTCTCACTATCTACAATTTTATGAAGTTCCTTCACTACTTCAGATATTTCTCTATTATTTTTTTGTATGGAAAGCTGCGCTAGGATAGTGGTTCCATCTTTAGAAATAAGCTGTTTTTGCGTTTGTTCATTATCTAAATGAGTCACAATTTCCTTAATACTAATCTTCGATCGTTTATTTTTTAATTCCTTAATTATTTTTCCTACTTCTTCTTTTTGTTCATTTGTTAATGCGTTATCATTACCACTATTGAAGACTGCAATTATTTGATACCTTTCATCACTATCTTCATTCATTTGACCAAGCATATCCTCTGCTATATTACTTTGGGCACTTCCAGGAATAGTAATTTGCCCCTTTTCCCGTACTAATGCATCTAAATTCGGCATCGTCATAACAATGATGATTGTAATCACTATCCATAGAACGAATGAAGCTAATCTCCAATTCGTTGTTTGAGTGGAAAAGCAGAATATAAAAGTGCCATTCGTTCAAGAAAAATGATTAGGCACGCTTTTGTAGAATTAGTGTTGGAAAAGGAGTTAGAGAAGATAACTGTTAAAAACATTGTGGAAAGGGCTGAAATTAGTAGAGGCACCTTCTATGCCCATTACTCAGATATCTATGCTGTTATTGAAGAAATAGAAAATGAAATAATGGGAAATATGCTTGAGTTTCTTAATGATTTTAAAGGTGTTGATCTTATTCAAGATCCAATGCCCTTCTTACTAAAAGTAGCTCGTTTTTTTGATCAGGATTTAGAATTTTATCGTATGGTCATCAATACACAAGGTGCACCTACCTTTGTAATGAAGTTAAAAGACATTCTAATAGAGAAAATACTTGGCTACAAAGAAACATTGCAGTCAAATGAAGGGTGTGAAGAGTTAGTCATTCGTGTTCACTTTTTTATAGGAGGACTAGCTTCTTTATTCCAGGACTGGTTCGCAGGGAAAGTCGAATGCTCTTTAGAAGATTTAACAACATCTGTTACCGGAATTATGATACAGGGATTTCAATCCTACACGTTTAAATAGAAACGTTGATTCCTCCAAGTTCTAAATCACTAATTAATACATCTATGCTAATGGCTGCTGAATCAGCCTCCCAAAATCAAAGTAATCGTACCTATTTTCGTATTTTCGTTAAGAGACATGACTATAATTTCAACATGAATAAAAAAAGATAATCAATAATATTAATTCACAAATTAATATTATTGATTTTTTTAATTCAAAAAATCAAATTTAATTATTTATCTTTTCTATTTAATGTTATATAATCGAATAAATTAAAAGAAAGGAATTTCATTATGGCTTATAAAGTAATCACCAATTGCCCTGTCTGCAGTCAAACTTTGAAAATTACAAAGTTACAGTGCTCCCATTGTCATACTACGATTGAAAATGAGTTTGAATTATCTAAGCTGGCAACCTTATCAAAGGATCAGCTTCATTTTGTGGAAGTATTTTTAACATGCAGAGGGAATATTAAAGATGTTGAAAAGGAACTGGGGATTTCGTATCCAACTGTTCGAGGAAAGCTCACAGACATCATTACTTCCCTTGGATATGTGCAAAAGAAGAAAAATGAAGTAGATGAGAAAAAAGTTGTAACCATGCTGGAAAATGGCGAAATTACACCCGAAGAAGCCATTAAGCTTTTAAAAGAAGAATAAGGAGGAGTTTATCATGAAAGAGGAAATTACAAGAGTGTTAACAATGATTCAAGAAGGGAAAATTGATGCAGATAAAGGATCCGAACTGATTCAAGCATTACAAGAGAAAGAAAGAACAGGTAATAAGTCTTTTGAAAAAACAACAACTGCCTATTTAGATAAAACATTAAAAGTTCGTGTTGTCTCAGCCGAAAATGATAACGTCACAGTCAATTTGCCTATTAAGCTTGTTAAGGTAGTATTAATGGCTGGACATAGCATCGCAGCGAGTATTCCACAGTCGGAAAAATATGTGAAAGATATAGATATAAACCTTATTATTGAGGCAATTGAAAACGAACTAGATGGACAAATTGTTGATATTAAATCAGCAAACGGGGATACCGTTTCAGTCTTCATTGAGTAGTGATTTGCGTATGATATATGTAAAAGTAAAAGCAAAAGACGTTCGGTTTACCATTCCAGTTCCATATGCTATTTTAAACATTGTTCTTTCTATTTTGTCTTCAAAATTTTTTCAGCATCGTGTAAACAGATGGACAAAAGATTACTTCGAAAGAGAAAAACTAGACCTTACCTTGCCTCAAATAGACAAAAAAATGCTAATGCCTGTTGTCAAGGAATTGAAAAATTATAAAGGGATCGTGCTTGTAGATGTCAAAGCTAAGGACGGTACTGAGGTTAAGGTTAGACTATAGAATACCTTCTACTGACATTTTGAAGAAAAAGCTTAATTTCTCGCTTGCAATACCGAGATAATTATTATATAAAAGATCCAATAATATTTTAAACCCCGTTCTAAATTTAGAACGGGGTTTTGTGGTTTATTAATAGATTCGCTTAAATCGATTAATAAAATAGTTTGTTATAAAAAGCACCAAACCTCTAAGTTATTATTAATCATTTATTTTGTTAAAGCCTTAATGTCTGCCACAATAGTATCAACTGGTACATCGGTTGTACCATCATAATCTTTAACAACTGTACCATCTGCATTGACTAAGTAATATCTTCCCATATGTATAACTTGGTCAGAATTCGGATCATTTTTTACGTGTGATTTAAACGATTTCATTGCAAACTGTTCAATAAACTTTTGATCATAGCCAGTTAATAGCTGCCATTTGCTTTCATCTGGCACTGAATACGTTTTTAAATAATTCGTTAAAACGTCTGGCTTATCCACTTCAGGATCAACACTAAAAGCAACGATTTGATAATCTTCAACATTTTTATCCTTTAAAGCTTTTTGGACCTCTGTCATATTAAACGTCATTGGTGGACATATAGTATTACAGTTTGTAAAAATGAACATCGCCAGCCATGGCTTGCCTTTAAGATTCTCTAGACTAACCTCTTCATTGTGTTGATTTGTAACCGAAAAATCCTGTACCTCTATATTCATTTCTGGTTCAAATTTATAGCTACCGCAAGCAGCTAAAATGCTACTTAATGCTAGTATCAATACAAGCATTGTACTTTTCTTTTTCATTAATTTGCCCACTTCCCTTCAATTTACCACTATTTTTTATTGTATAAATTCTAATCATTAAATACAAGATTATGGTCTTAACCTTACTATTTTATATGTCCAATCTTTGTATTTTGTATGATTTTTCCACGCGAATATCCTTTATATCCCAGATAATTCTCGCTTTTTTAAATTTTTTTTAAAGCTGTTTTTTACTATTTTGGTTATTTCCCAAGACATCAGATAATTGTTATATAACAAATTTTTTATGCTTTTTTAAATCTTCCATTATTTGATAGTACAATAATAAATTCATTAAAATTCTCTTTCGTGTTTAAATATTCTCCTACATTCAAAATTATTATCACTAAACTATTTCAATAATATTATTCTAATAGGTAATTCGATTCTCTTTCATACGAAATACTTCTATTAAATCCTTATTATTTCTATGTTATTTCCATAAACATGAAGAGACTAAAAATTATAAAAACTCAAAATTTAGTATTGCATTATAGGAATATACCTCATAAAATAAGTGAGTATAACGACGATCAGGAAAGAAATATGTCGTTTAAAACAGAAATATAACACTTTAGGGGGAATAATAATGGCAAACATTTCTGGTAACAAAAATGTAGAATCAGTTGATTATAGTGCAATTGAAGCTATGGAATCGTTCAACAACTTCGTGAAAAAGAAAAATACCTTCCTTTTCTCGATTACAGCAGTATTTCTAACTCTTTATATCTTGCTGCCAATCCTTGCTTTCCAGCCTGTACTACAACAAAAATTCATCGGAAATATTACAGGTGTCTGGGTTTATTCAGCTGGATTATTCATTATGACAATCGTACTTTGTACAGTATATGTAAAAAAAGCGTCTTCATTCGATAAAGCTGCAGCAGCGGTGCTAGCAGAATATCATGCGAAAGGTGGAAAATAAATGAATTTGGTATCTGTTGGTTTCTTTTTAGCAATCGTTGGCTTGACACTTGTTGTTACCTATATCGCAGCAAAACGCACGTCTTCTGCAGCGGATTTTTATACAGCTGGAGGAGGTCTTAAAGGCTGGCAAAATGGCTTTGCGATTGCTGGTGACTATTTATCTGCAGCCGCATTCCTAGGTGTATCTGGTGCAATCGCTTTAACAGGTTTTGATGGCTTTTTCTTCTCTGTTGGCTATGTAGTAGCTAACTTAGTTCTTTTATATGTAATTGCAGAGCCAATGCGTAATTTAGGTCGTTATACATTAGCTGATATGCTAACTGCACGTTTCAATGAAAAACGTATCCGTGGGGTTGCTGCTTCAGGAACAATTATTATCGTTATTCTTTATATGATCGCTCAATTAGTAGGTGCAGGTGCTCTTATTAAACTATTATTTGGAATTGAATATTGGATTGCTGTGTTAATCGTAGGTGTGATGATGACAACTTATGTATTGTTTGGCGGCATGACTGCTACATCTTGGGTTCAAATCATTAAAGCAAGTCTTCTATTATTTGGGACAGGTTTATTAGCTACACTGGTATTAGCTAAATTTGATTTCTCTCTTATGAAGATGTTCGATACAATCGCTGTTGATCATGGCGAGAAATTCCTTGTACCAGGAATTAAATATACAAGTACAGTTGATTCTGTTTCTATGATGATGGCACTTGTTTTAGGTACATCTGGTTTACCACATATTTTAATGCGCTTCTTTACTGTTAAAGATGCTAAAACTGCCCGATCTTCTATTTCATGGACTACTTGGATTACAGCTATTTTCTTCTCATTGACTATTTTCTTAGGCTTTGGTGCATTAAATTTTGTAGGTTTAGATTCAATTCTTGCTGAAAGTAAAGCAGGTAACACAGCTGCCCCACTGCTTGCTCAATACTTGGGCGGTGATGTGCTGATGGCATTTATCGGTGCAGTAGCATTTGCCACTATTTTAGCTGTTGTTTCAGGTTTAGTTTTAACAGGTGCTTCTGCAATTTCTCATGATATTTATGGTGAAATTATTAAAGGTGGTAAATTAACTGAAAAGCAACAAGTTCTTGCAGCTCGTACTGGCTCTATTTCTATTGCCATTGTGTCGATTATCCTTGCTTTATTTGCGCAAAACCTAAATGTATCGTTTTTAGTTTCTTTTGCATTTTGTATTGGTGCTTCAGCAAATCTACCTGTTATTCTTTACACAATTTATTGGAAAAAATTCAATTCAACAGGTGCCGTTTCAGCAATGGTAACTGGTTTAGTATCATGTTTAATATTAGGGGCGATGGGACCAAATGTATGGAGCCCTGTTGAGGGAGCAGCAATCTTCGTTGGTAACCCTATTGTGCCTTTAGCAGTACCAGCAATCATTACAATTCCACTTGGCTTCATCGCAGGTTACTTAGGATCTGTTCTATCCTCTAGCAAAGTATCACAGGCAGAAGCAGATCGTATTTACAAAGAAATTCGTGTTAAAGCAAATACAGGTGTCTCGGTTTCTGATATTTCACATTAAATCTTTAGCACTTTACAATCTCAAATTTTCTGTTCTACAACACTAACAATTTAAGTAAAAAACTCGAGTTTTTGGTCGAGTTTTTTACTTTTTTATTATAAAAATTTTACCAATTTACTTATTGAACAATACTATTTCATTTCCAAAAAACAGAAAAAAACCAATTTTCACTAGGTAAATAGTGTTTATTTTTTATGGAAAAAATAAATTTATTTTCAAATTTTAACCTTATTTTATGCCTCAAAATCTAGATTTGTCCCCGTTTCGTATATTTATCTGAATTTTCCAAAACCCCTATATTTCTAGGCTTTGTCATATATTTTCTCTCCCAAGACTATTTTTCTAAAAATTTTTTTTACATAATTTTTCTGAAATGTATTGCAATTTTGTGAACTGTCTCATAAAATGAAGATGTGAATTCACTTAACTAGCAAAATCAAGTCTTGAAGCAGTAAAAATAAACACAAAATGGGGAATGTTAATGGCGAACAATCAAGCAAACAAAAGCGTCGTGATTGACTATGATGCAATTGCAAATCAACAATCGTTTAAATCACTTGTACGTAGAAAGAATTCATTTCTTTGGACTATGACTGTAGTCTTTTTAGCAGCATATATGTTGCTACCCGTTCTTACTTCGTACACGACAATTCTACACCAAAAGGCATTTGGGGAAATCACTTGGGTGTGGGTTTATGCAGCAGGATTATTCATTATGACATGGAGTTTATGTCATTTATATGTAGCAAAAGCAAATAGCTACGATAAAGAAGCACAGGCGATTATCGCTGAATATGAGAACGGAGGTGGCCGCCGATGAATGATGGAGGAATGAGTTTTACAGCCATATTCTTTTTCGTTGCCATTGTAGGTTTAACATTAGTTATTACATGGTGGGCATCTAAGCGTACCTCTTCAGCAAGTGACTTCTATACTGCTGGCGGTGGATTAACAGGCTGGCAAAATGGACTAGCTATTGCTGGTGACTACTTATCAGCAGCCTCTTTCTTAGGGATTGCCGGTGCAGTTGCATTATTTGGATTTGATGGATTCTTCTTCTCTATTGGTTATTTAGTAGCTTACTTAGTGGTATTATACATTGTTGCAGAGCCTTTACGTAACCTTGGGAAATTTACATTGGCTGATATGATTACAGCGCGTTTCAATAGCTCAAAAGTTCGTGGAACGGCAGCTTTAAGCACTATTACAATTGTTTTATTCTACATGATTGCACAACTAGTTGGTGCAGGAGCACTTATTCAATTACTTTTAGGGATTGACTATTGGATTGCCGTATTAATCGTAGGTGTAATGATGACAACTTACGTATTATTCGGTGGTATGACTGCTACATCTTGGGTACAAATTATTAAAGCATGTCTTTTAATGATAGGTACTATCATTATTTCATTCTTGGTATTAAAAGAGTTCGGCTTCAGTATTGCTACAATGTTCAAAGAAATGGGGACTGCTACTGAAAGCGGTGCAGCTTATTTAAACCCTGGTCTTAAATATACAAATGGTATTGATACGATCTCCATGTTAATCGCTCTTGTGTTAGGTACTGCTGGTCTTCCACACATCCTAATGCGCTTCTTTACAGTAAAAGATGCGAAAACAGCTCGTTCTTCAGTTATTTGGGCTACATGGATTGTAGGTATTTTCTATGTACTTACGATTTTCCTAGGCTTCGGTGCAGCAAAATTCGTTGGTAAAGAAGAAATTATTGCAGCAAACGCAGCTGGTAACATGGCTGCCCCACTTCTTGCGGAAGCACTTGGTGGCGACATTCTATTCTCATTCGTTTGTGCGGTAGCATTTGCAACAATTTTAGCGGTAGTAGCAGGTCTTGTACTTTCTGGTGCGTCTGCCCTTTCTCACGATATTTATGGTCAAATCGTTAAAAAAGGTCAAATTACAGAAAAAGAGCAAGTACTTGCAGCTCGTATCGGTTCTATTACAATTTCTATTGTTTCTATCCTTTTAGCACTTGGTGCACAAACATTAAACGTAGCGTTCTTAGTATCACTTGCATTCTGTATTGCAGGTTCTGCTAACCTACCAGTAATCATTTATACAATCTATTGGAAACGCTTTAATACAGCTGGTGCTGTAACGGCAATGCTAACAGGTTTAATCTCTGCATTAGCACTTGTTGCGGTATCACCAAACATCTGGAATCCAGTTGAAGGAAAAGCAATTTTCGTGGGTGACCCATTAATTATGTTAACAAATCCAGCATTAATTTCGGTACCACTTGGTTTCCTTGGTGGTTTCATTGGAACATTACTTTCTAAAGAAAGCGATGATAAGAAATACCGCGAAGTGGATGTTAAAGCAAACACAGGTATTTCTGTACAAGACGTATCTCACTAATAATATGACAATTGCCTCGTAAGTAAATTACTTACGAGGTTTTACTTTTTCTGCTTTATTCAGTATTATATTGATAATAAACAATGGAGGTAATACTATGTCACAATCAAGAGCCAAAAAGAAACGTATGCATCTAAAGCGTACAAAAGGAAAAAACGTTGAAATCGATCGTCAATCCTCCCCTTTTAGCACACATGAACGTGTCACAAAGACAAAGCAGGAAACAATAGAACGCAACTTTACAAAATACAAAAAGCAGCGTATAGATGAATAAACACTATATACTGCTTTTTTATTTAGTATAGATTGTAAAATGATTTTGTATTTTGTGTAATTATTTTTGCCGCTTCGTGTGTTGATAACGCCTTTATTGATGCAATGACCTCTACAGAATGGTTCATCATCCAGGGAGATGTACGTTTATTGTCAAAAGGACCTTCAAATGGCCAAGGCCCATCCGTTTCCACCATGATTAGCTCAATTGGATATCTCATAATAAGCTGTTGAATCTCCTCTTCATACGTACAATCAGGCGTAACAGAAATAAAATAGCCATTCTGGATCATGCGTTCGATCACTTTCTCATCTCCCTTGAACCAATGGAAATGGGCTTTTGTTACTTGATGTTTTTCAAGCAAGTCACAAACAAGTGCTGCATCCTCATAAACTGCATGTAAAATAATTGGTTTATCTAATTCCTTCGCTAACAAAACAAACTGTTCCAACAATGCTGTATATGGACGATAATCAATAGATTTTTCTTGCTTTAAATAATACGGCAGACCTACTTCCCCTATTGCTACCATTTCATGTGTATGTTGACGTATCCAATCAAATAAAGCATCCATTTCGTTTTTACTAGGCAGGGCTTGCTCAGGATGAAAACCAAACGCAACCTTTACATTTTTATAAGTTTTCGACAGCATCCACGTTTTTTCACATGATGCAAGATTCATACTGACCGCAATAACATGTTCAGCTTTCTCTAATAAAGAAGGTATCTCGTTTTCCAGATACTGATCTAAATGAATATGGGCATCAATCAACATGAACATCACCCTTCTCTTCTTTTAAAAACGTAAATAATTGTTGCTTTAATGCTGCAAATGTCTCCGAATGACGAATCTCCTCTTGTCGTGGTCGTGCAAAAGGAACAATTATTTCTTGTTTAATTGTTGCTGGTCGTTTCGATAGCACAATAATACGATCCGCCAAAAATAGCGCTTCCTCAATACTATGGGTAACAAATAAAATGGATTTTCGATATTTTTCCCAAATGGATAATAGCCAAGCCTGCATTTCTAGTCTTGTAAATTCATCTAGCGCAGAAAATGGCTCATCTAAGCATAAAATAGGCTTGTCACTAACAATTGCACGAATAAAGGACACTCGCTGCTGCATACCGCCAGATAGCTCTCTTGGATAGGCATTAATAAATGAAGCAAGACCCACTTTTGCTAACCACTCCTTAGCAAGTTCTACATTTGGTCTTTGCTGAAGCTCCTCTACAATTGTGACATTTTCTAAAATGGTTCTCCATGGTAATAAGCATGGCTGCTGAGGCATATAGCCAATCGTTCCTCTTTTCTGCTGTATATCTACACCGTTTAATAAAATAGCTCCCTTATCAATAGAAGAAACACCGCCAATTAATTGAAAGAGCGTGCTTTTCCCACTACCAGATGGACCAATGATTGCCACAAATTCACCGTCCTTTACCTCAAAAGATAAATCTCGAATGACCTGAAGAGAATCAAAGGATTTATCAATATTTTGAACGCTTAGCATGGAATCCTCTCCCCTTCACAGTAAGTTTTTCTAGCAGTAGAATAGCGCTAAATAATACTAAACTTAAACAGACAATAGCCAAAATTGCCACAAACACACGATCTGTACGAAATGATGATTGGGCCAATGTCATATAGACCCCAATTCCCTTTTTGGCACCTAACCACTCAGCAATAACAGCCCCCATAACGCTGTATGTGGCAGCAATTTTAATACCCGAAAAAATAGATGGGTATGCAAATGGCCATTCTAGCTTCCAAAAAGTTTGTGCCTTTGTTGCCCCAATCATCTCAAAATAATGCTTCAACTCCGGTGAGGTTTGACGAAAGCCATCCATTGCTGCAATAACAATTGGGAAAAAGCATACAAGACAAATAATGATAAGTTTAGGTAATAAACCAAAGCCAAACCAAATAATTAATAACGGTGCTAGGACGAGTATAGGAACGTTTTGTGACATAATGAGAATGGGATAAAATAGCTCTCGAATAAATGAAAAACGATGCAGGAGCACAGCAACTGCTAGTCCACAACCTATGCCAATAGTAAGTCCTAGTAAAGCTAATTTCACTGTTGCGAAGGCATGAGGCATAAATGTTTCATACGATTGTATACCTTCTGTCAAAATAGCACTTGGTGCCGGCAATAACCAATGCGGTATATCTGCTAAACGCACGATTAGCTCCCATATGAATAAGAGGAAGGCGATAAAAATTATCGTCCTTCCCTTTTGTATTGCCCACTTCATCACTGGTATTTCTCCGTTAATGTGCCCATTGTAATCCCAGTTGGCTGATATAAAATTTTCACTTGCGTAATAACATTGATGGCACCAAGCTCTATCATCTTGATATTCATTCGTTCAATAATTTGTAGTAACGTTGTCAGCTCACCCTCCATTGTCGTTTCTAAAGGGTGCACCTCATATTTCACACCTGATGCATCAATAATAGCAATGGCTGCATCAACAAATGGAATAACATCTTCATATTTTTCTGTTTTCGGGATAATTTGTACACTGATTAATGAGTTTGCCATATTACTTTGTCTCCTTTTTCGGTAAAAAGTCGTTTGTAAATGCTTGTACTGCGTTAAATTCGCCCTCTAAAACGTTGTTGCTAGTCATCCACTTCGCGTAGTTTTCCCAGACAGTTAACTTTTGCTCGCCCCATTGAGCAGCGTCATCCTGATACTTATCTGCCAGCCACTCCTGACTTTTATGCACAAGATCTTTATCTAAATCAGGTACTGCCTCAAGTAAAACATCTGCTGCCTCACTTGGATTACTGATCGCATATTCATAGCCCTTTGCCACGGCAGCGACAAATGCTTCAACTGTCTTTGGATCATCCTTAATCATTGTTTCATTCGTAGCTAGAACGGGTGTATAATAATCCAGTTGATCACTATAATCTGTTAAATACAGCATGTTCAGCTTTTCACCACGAAGCTCAGCTTCAATTCCAGTCCAAGCATAATAAATCCATGCAAAATCAATATCTTTTTTCATCATTGTAAAGAAATCTATATCGCCGGCATTAATAATATCTAATTTATTAATATCTGCATTTTCAGTTTGCATTAATGATTGTAAAACGGCCTGCTCAAGAGGAGCTCCCCAGCCACCATACGTTTTCCCTTCAAATTCCTTTGGTGATGTAATGCCCTTAGAGGCAATTGAGGCAAAGCCAGAAGTATTATGCTGAATAATCGCCGCAATCGATACTAGAGGTACATCCTGTACACGAGCTTGAGTAATTCCCTCCTGATAGCTTACACCAAACTGTGCCTTGCCAGACGCCACAAGCTGATCCGCTCCTGCGTCACCAGGTTGTAAAATATCAACATCTAAGCCCTGCTCTTCAAAATAACCTAATTTCTTAGCAACATATAGCCCTGTATGATTTGTATTTGGTGTCCAATCGAGTACAACGGACACCTTTTTCAATGCATGTTCATCCTTGTTGGTATCCTTTTTTTCGCTACAGCCAGCTAATGTTAAAAGAGCAGCCATAAGAACCAATAACCATTTTTTCATGCTGAATCCTCCCAGTAAATAGTGTGAAAGTGTTCATGAGTGAATGTTTTAACCAGAAGAAAGCGTATTCATAGAATATCTGTAATTAATGTAAAGAAAACATAAAAAAACGCCCAGGAATCCTCCCAGACGTTGTGCAATCAATATCAAAAACTTACTTTTTTTGAATAGATGTTCCCTACGCTGGTACGAGCCAAATCAGGTTCAAAGGGTCAGCGTCTAACGGACACAATCTCAGCTGGCACTACCAGCCCCCCTACATTCTTTACATATGAACTTTTCGTTGATTATTATACCCATATCTCACTGTAAATAACAAGGCTCTATTTAATAATAACGCTGTAAAAATATTTTAACTGCATCGTCTCTCGCTTCAAGAATTCCACCCTCTGTGAGATACTTTTCATTTAGCCCAAATACCTGTAATGTTCCTTCCATAGTATATCGTGGCTCAAAGAGAGCTAATGGAATATCTTTAAAGTCGTAAAGTGGTGTTAATGAACCATCTTCTTTGACTTGATAAGATCTAAAGCGATATTTTTCCTCCTTCGGTATCCATTCGTATAGAGCAAGATTATTTTGATAGGCTGTTAAAGTAATGGCTTTTTTACCATCAAGTTTATGATAGGAGCCATCCACTAAATCAACATATCCTGTCTCTAAGCTTTCTCCCGTTTCAAAAGAAGCATAGATTTTATGGTCAGTCATTGACATGTCATGTATGCGTTTAAAAGGTAAATCGTATTGTTTTTCTTTTTCCGTTTGAACATCATAGAGCGTAAAGCGGACCGTTTCTACTCCATCTTTTTTAAAGGCACTTGGTAGGAGCAATTGATTGTCCTGATAAATTGGCTGGCTTACTGCACTATTATCAAAGGCTTGTTTAAATTGTTTTACCTCATTTGTACGCAGATTTGTTAAGCTATAAATGGTATGACCTGTCCTTGTATCAGATATTTCTGTCAGTAACGTATCATCTTCTAAATCCATAAAAGTATCCGTAGGAAAGCCTTTGACCTCTAATGTTACTCTATTTTTTACGAACATAGATTTCCTATCATCAACCATCCAAGCAAGCCAATCTTCATTTACTAACATTTTTGAAATAGGGAATTTACTTGTTACTTCCACTTTTTCAATATGTGTATCGAGTGCATAGGAATAAATGGTATTGCCTTCGTAATAATAAAAGGAGTTCGTTGCATCATCAAAGACAGCTGTAAATAATGTATCAGCAGATCGACCAGGGATACTAATTTCTTCATAGAATTGCTCAGTTATTTGCGAAATCGTCAATTGTTCCTTTATTTCATCTATAAATGGATAACTTAGTAAAGCCGTAAGTGCTAAAGCTGAAATTCCTACTGCTATGGGCTTCCACACATGTTTTTTTACAGGGGTTTGCTGTTGCTCAAATCTAACATGAGCAGCCTCTAAAATCTCTTCTTTTTTTTGAGGAGTTAATGCTAATTGATCTGGTATAGTAGCCTTTAATCGATTACGTAAATTCATTTCCATTATAAAACCCCTCCTTTTCTAATTGGATACCTACTCGTTTTCTCCCTCTTGCTAGCCTTGTTTTCACTGTATTGATTGAACATTGTAAAATGGATGCGATATCGGTGATAGATAGTTCATCATAGTAATAAAGCCAAAGAACCTCTCGATATTTCGTTTCTAATGTAGTAATGCTGTGAGCAATAACATCCATTTCCTCCTGCTTTAAAATTTGAGATTCCACTGATATAGAGGCTTCCTGCTTTTTAAAAAGACTAGTTAACTCTGTTTTTCGATATGCCCAGCTTTTAAAGTAATTATGACACTCGTTGACAACCATACGGTACAAGTAAGTTTTCACACTAGAACGCCCTTCAAATTGCTCCATATGAATGTAATAGCGGATGAACACTTCCTGCACAATATCCTCTGCCCTTTCTTTACTTTTTACATATGTATAAGCTAGTCGAAGTAAGTAATGACCGTATAAATCCATAGCCTCCCGTAAATGTATATCTCGTTGTTGTTTCTCCAAGCAATTCCCTCCCTTCATCAATTTGTATAAGTTAGACAAAGCACAATGCTCATTGGTTTCATTTTTCCATTAATTTTGTATTAATGGCATTATTCAACTGGTGCTGAATAACGATAAAAAAATCACTCATAATGAATGGCACTTTAAAAATTAAAAAAAGTCAATTTGCATCACATTTTTTGTGGCAAATCGACTTTTTTAGTGTCCTCCTCATAAAGAGGCTGAGCTTCAATTTAGCTTGGATTTTGTTCTTTTTTTGCTGTTAATACATGTGAGATCTGTCCGTCAGTTGCAATATCTACTTTAAACGAGCCATTTGAATGACGATCTGCACGGGTTAGTGCATGAACATCTACGATCTCTTGTACACCTTTTTCAGTTTCAATGATAACATGCTCCTCATCTGTCGCCTTGACTACTGCAACGATACGATGAGGGTTTGCCTTTAATTCAGTTAAAACCTTTAAGCCCCGTTTCGCACGACTAGCCATCTCTACTTCAGCTACATTCATTTTCTTCACAGCACCTCGCTGCGTTACAATAACAACGTATTCTGTGTCGTTTGGCTGTAAAACATTGACACCAACAAGTGCTTCCCCATCTTTTAAGGTAATCCCTTTGACACCACCAGTTTTCACACCAGTTACTGGTAACTCCTCCATTGGGAAACGGATGGCATAGGCTGTATCAGTTGTTAATAATAATTCAGTGTCATCCGTAACGAAATCTGCAAATATCATTTCATCGCCAGCTTTTACATTCATTGTTTTTATCGGCTTCGAATAACGGGTAACTGCATAATCTGCCAAAGGAGATCGTTTAATTTGTCCATCTTTCGTAGCCGTTAAAATATAGGTATTTGTTTGTTCAAATGTCTCGAAACCATAGACCGCAATAATAGATTCATCCTCTCCAGTTGGCACAATACTCGATATATGCTGACCGAGATCCTTCCAGCGAATATCTGGTAGCTCATGAACAGGCTGGTAAATATAATTGCCTCGATTTGTGAACAGCAGCAGATGATGCTGTGTATTTAAGTTTTCTTCATACAATAAATAATCTGAATCCTTCATCGCAATATCCTGACCATTTGAGGCTGCATGGGAACGTGTAGATGTCCGTTTAATATAACCATCCTTTGTTACAGTAACGACAACCTCTTCACTTGGTACAAGGACATCTAACGTAATTTTGATTTCTTCAATTTCTTGTTCAATTTTCGAACGACGTGGCTCTGTAAAGCGTTTTTTAATATCAAGTAACTCCTGTTTTATGACGCGGATAAGCTTTGCTTCACTATTAAGAATGCCCTCTAGCTTGGCAATCAATTTATTTAATTCATCCTGTTCTTGGCGAAGCTCTGTAATGTCCGTGTTCGTTAAACGGTATAATTGCAAGCTAACAATTGCCTCAGATTGCACCTCTGTAAAGTCAAACTTAGTTTGTAAATTTAGTTTCGCATCTTTTTTATCATTAGAAGAACGGATCGTAGCAATCACTTCATCTAAAATAGACAATGCCTTAATTAAGCCGTCAACGATATGCGAACGATCCTTAGCCTTTTGTAGATCAAAAATCGAACGGTTTGTAACGACCTCTTTTTGATGGGCAATATACGCATCAAGTAATAAAGGTAATGTCATCATCGTTGGACGACGATTATGAATGGCAATCATATTAAAATTATAAGCTACTTGTAAATCCGTAGTTTTAAATAAATAATTTAAAATACCTTGCCCTGGTACATCTTTTTTCAGCTCAATGACCACACGTAAGCCTGTACGGTCCGATTCATCGCGAATTTCCGCAATACCTTCTAGACGCTTATCGACGCGTTGCTCATCTATTTTTTTCACAAGATTCGCTTTATTAACATCATATGGCAATTCCGTAATGATGATCTGCTCTTTGCCGCCTTTAATAGGTTCCACAACAGCTTGCGCACGGACAATGATTTTACCACGGCCTGTTTCATAAGCTTTTTTAATTCCATCAACACCTTGAATAATACCACCTGTTGGGAAATCTGGACCTTTAATAACTGTCATCAACTCATCAACCGTTGAATGAGGCTTTTCTAAGCGCATTAGAACACCGTCCAGCACCTCATCAAGAGCATGAGGAGGAATATCTGTAGCATAGCCGGCTGAAATACCTGTCGAGCCATTCACCAGTAAATTTGGAAAGCGTGCTGGTAACACAGTTGGCTCCATATCCTGATCATCAAAGTTTGGCACGAATTCAACAGTTTTCTTGCCAATATCACGTAGCATCTCTGCGGCAATAGCTGATAGTCTTGCTTCTGTATAACGCATCGCTGCTGGTGGATCACCATCAACAGAGCCGTTATTGCCATGCATTTCAATCAACATATGACGCGCTTTCCAATCTTGACTCATGCGCACCATAGCTTCATAAACTGAGCTATCACCATGAGGATGATAGTTACCAATTACATTTCCGACCGTTTTAGCGGATTTACGAAATGGTTTATCGTGTGTATTCCCCTCAGAAAACATTGCATATAGTATACGACGCTGCACAGGCTTAAGACCGTCACGTGCATCAGGCAACGCGCGGTCTTGAATAATATATTTACTATAGCGACCAAAACGGTCACCCATCACTTCTTCTAAAGGTAAATCTTGAAACTTTTCCGTACTACTCATGCTTGGTCCTCCTCTTGTTGGATGAATTCATTGTCTAAAATATTTGAATCATCCTCCATACCGAAGTTTACATTGGCTTCGATCCATTTTCGACGCGGTTCAACTTTATCGCCCATTAATGTTGTGACACGTCTTTCAGCTCGTGCACCATCCTCAATCGTTACACGAATTAACGTACGTGTTTCAGGGTTCATCGTCGTATCCCACAGCTGGTCTGCATTCATCTCGCCAAGACCTTTATAACGCTGCAATATGTAACCCTTTCCAACTTTTTTGATGGCCTTTTGTAAATCATTTTCAGTCCAAGCATATTCAATCACTTCTTTTTTACCAGTACCCCTTGAAACTTTATACAATGGTGGTAAAGCAATAAAGACCTTGCCCGCTTCAATTAATGGGCGCATGTAACGATAGAAAAACGTTAATAGCAACACTTGAATATGTGCACCATCCGTATCGGCATCGGTCATAATAACGACTTTATCATAGGCTGAATCCTCAACAGAAAAATCTGTGCCAACCCCTGCTCCAATTGCATGAATAATCGTTGAAATTTCCTCATTTTTCATGATGTCCTGCAGCTTGGCCTTTTCCGTATTAATGACTTTACCGCGCAATGGTAATATGGCTTGGAATGTACGATCTCTCCCTTGCTTTGCGGAGCCCCCAGCAGAATCACCTTCGACTAAATACAGCTCGTTTTTCGCAGCATTGCGAGATTGTGCGGGTGTTAATTTTCCAGAAAGTATGGTACTGGCCTTTTTGTTTTTCTTGCCATTACGTGCATCTTCCCGTGCTTTACGAGCCGCTTCACGAACTTGCTGTGCACGAATAGCTTTACGCACAAGGGATGCGGATAGCTCGGCATTTTCCTCAAGCACATATAAAATTTGCTCAGAAACCACACTATCTACGGCAGAACGAGCCTCACTCGTCCCTAGCTTGCCTTTTGTTTGCCCCTCAAATTGTAGTAAATGCTCAGGAATACGTACAGACACAATCGCTGCCAGACCCTCTCGAATATCTGTTCCTTCAAGGTTTTTATCTTTATCTTTTAACAGACCAATTTTTCTTGCGTATTCATTAAACACACGAGTTAATGCTGCTTTTGCGCCTGTTTCATGTGTGCCGCCATCACGTGTACGAACATTGTTAACAAAGGACAGAATTGTTTCTGAATAGCCATCGTTATACTGGAATGCAAATTCTACTTCAATATC
Source organism: Lysinibacillus sp. FW301-JW8 (assembly GCF_058788755.1). Lineage (NCBI taxonomy): Bacteria > Bacillati > Bacillota > Bacilli > Caryophanales > Bacillaceae > Lysinibacillus > Lysinibacillus sp. FW301-JW8. The sequence continues at coordinate 7,049 of NZ_JBYTBB010000072.1, read as the reverse complement.
ATCCTGGATCCCTTCCACATATTTGACAGGATGAAGAACGTCTTTTTCCTCATTCAAATACGCAACGAAAGCTTCAATGCCGTTCTCATAAAAGAACACATCACCTTTGCCTTCCTCGCGTTCATCGATTAACTCAATTTTTAAGCCCTTCAATAAAAATGCCGACTCGCGTAAACGTTCTGCAAGTGTATCATAATTGAATTTTGTAACAGAAAAAATCTTGTCATCTGGTAGAAAGTGGACTAGTGTACCTGTTTGTTTCGTACTGCCGATTTCTTCAAGAGTCGTGGCTGGATGGCCACCATTTTCAAAGCGTTGGCAGTATTTCTTACCATCACGGTGTATTGTAACTTCTAAAAATGTTGATAACGCATTAACGACAGAAGAACCTACGCCATGTAAACCACCACTCGTTTTATAGCCGCCTTGTCCAAATTTACCGCCAGCATGTAAAATCGTAAAAATAATTTCAGGTGTTGGCTTCCCCATTTTATGCATACCAGTTGGCATTCCTCGACCGAAGTCACGCACGCTAATACTCTGATCTTTATGAATCTTGACAATAATATGAGAACCAAAGCCAGCCAATGCTTCATCCACCGCATTATCCACGATTTCATACACGAGGTGATGAAGTCCACGGCCATCTGTAGAACCGATATACATGCCGGGTCTCTTTCGTACCGCTTCTAATCCTTCTAATACTTGTATAGCGTCATCATTATAGACGCTTGGTGACTGCTTATTCGTCAAAAAATTCCCCTCCAAAAAACAAACGGATGTTCTATTTATCTTCTCTTCCTAATAATAATAGCATTTCCTGTCAATAGCTAGCGACAGGCCCAATAAAATTTTAATTCCCCACAGCTTCCTCATTTTTAAAAGTAATCATCTGCATTGTCATAAGCTGTCATATTCCCTTGACGCAAGGACTTAAGCTTTTGTTGCATAACTCATTCATCTCTTCATCTATAGAAATGTAAGTAATCTGTACCTGACACTCCGCTTTCGGTACAAAAACATAAGTTGCTGTCGCACAGTAAAGATTTGCTGAATCAAGTAAAACACCAAATGACTAATAACCGATTATAAACTTTCAACTAAAACAAAGATAACTCGTGAAGGTTTTCAATTCTTCATGCAGAAGCATTTAATAGCCACCCTAATAGGAATGGATATGTAGATTAACAATAAAATGGGTATCTTCTGTCTGACTGAAGATTCATACTAGCATTTCCATGAAATTTAAGATAGACTTCTATTCTACCAAAGGAAAGGATGATTGACAAAATTGCCATTTTACCTATATTTTTAGAAAAGGATTGTCTTGATGATGGGAAGCTCGTGTCAAATAGCCTAACCTCAGTGCAATATACATATCGAAACCCTTGAAAAAATAGTTATCTTTTGTATTGAATTCAAGGAACGTCATGAAATCTCCTTCCTGACATTGTAGATTATCAAGAAAAAGTGTAAAATACTTGTTACAAACTATTAGTACCAAGTGATGAATTACCAATGAAAGGAGTCCAGCTATGTTAAATGGACTTATTATTTTATGTGCTTATCTAATTGGCTCTATACCTTCTGGATTATGGATAGGTAAAATTTTTTATAAAACAGATATTCGTGAACATGGTAGTGGTAATTTGGGTGCCACGAATACCTTCCGTATCTTAGGAAAAAAAGCAGGAATCGTCGTAACCATTATGGATGTTCTAAAAGGGACAGCAGCTGTATTGCTAGTAGCATTGCCGATATTTTCTGAGGTCTCCATACACTCATTAATTCTTGGACTTATAGCGGTTATTGGTCACATGTTCCCTATCTTTGCAAATTTCCGCGGAGGAAAAGCTGTAGCAACATCAGCTGGTGTTCTCTTAGGATATTCATGGCCTTTATTTGTCTTACTTTTTATTACATTTATTGTAACGTTAAAAGTCACAAAAATTGTAAGTTTAACTTCCATGATTGCCGCTTTAGTAGCACTTATTTATTCAATCGTTTATTATTTTGTTACAGGTGATTTTGCGTTAAGCATTTTAGTAGCATGTTTATTCACCTTTATTATTTATCGTCACCGTGCAAACATTGGCCGCATTAAAAATGGGACCGAGCCAAAGGTGAAATGGCTGTAGCAAAGAGAGGAGCATTCTAATGAATATTGCACTAACAGATGAAGCCCTGCATTGGTTTAAACGAGAAATGGAAGTAGAAACAGGCGATACCATTCGTTTTTATGCAAGATACGGAGGTTCTAGTCCATTTCACGAAGGCTTTTCTCTTGGTATGACTCGTGAGGAGCCAATCGAGATTGGTGTCAAAACAGTGATTGATGGCGTTACCTACTATATTGATGAAAAAGATTTATGGTTTTTTGATAGCCACAACCTACATGTAGATATTGATGCTACAAACGATGAATTAAAATATGACTATCGTAAATAAAGCCGTGTTTCCTTTCGTTTATACGAAGGGAACACGGCTTTTTCATTTGCCGCAAACTAAATAGAATAAATTTCTATCTTTGTTTATCTATCCTGATATTTGTCCATTCTATAGGTAGTGAATGCACGATTGGAGGAGGAAAGAAAATGTCCGTTTCAAAAAGTACAGATGCCTCCCAACCAAATTCCAATGATGAACTCCTATTTAGTTCACTTTCGAGTAATGTAAAATTGATTCGAAATACACTTGGAAATAGTAATGACCTGATTATACGAGAAATTACCATTGGAAAAGCTGAGAAACACACAATCGCAATTGTTTATATGGATGGCTTATCTGATAAAACAACCATTTCGGATACTGTTATTGATAAGCTCATGCTCGATATGGTTGAAGTAAATGGCTCAGATACAGATATAGAAACTATTTATCAGTATATAAGAGAATCTTGTTTGACAGTCGGTGATGCAAATAATATTTCTCATTTCTCAGCACTGTACACTGCTATTTTGAATGGTAATACAGTTATCTTATTAAATGGAGTTACCACTGGTATCGTAACAAGTACAAAAAGTGCTAAAGATCGAGAGGTTACAGAGCCTACAACAGAATCTGTGATTAGAGGACCAAGGGAATCCTTTACTGAAACATTACGCACAAACACAGCCCTTATCCGCCGAAAAATTAAAAGCCCTAATCTTTGGATAAAATCTCGTGTGGTTGGAGAGGTAACGCAAACAGATGTAGCCGTTATGTATTTAAATGGCATTGCGAATGACAAAATAGTGGCAGAGGTTCTGACACGTATAGACCGTATTAATACTGACGGCATATTAGAAAGTGGTTATATCGAAGATTTTATTCAAGATTCTAAATTCACAATGTTTCCAACAATTTATAATTCTGAACGGCCTGATGTTATTGCTGGAGAATTGTTAGATGGGAAAATTGCTATTTTAGTGGATGGTACACCCTTTGTGTTGGTGGTACCTGCTTTATTTACATCTTTTTTACAATCTGCAGAGGATTACTATCAGAACTGGATCATCAGTTCACTTATTCGCTTACTAAGATTTTTAGGAATAAGCCTTGCGTTGGTAGCACCATCACTTTATGTTGCCATCACCACCTTTCATCAGGAAATGCTTCCAACCGCTATGCTTATTAGTATTGCTTCCCAACGAGAAGGAATTCCTTTTCCCGCAGTGGTTGAAGCACTTATTATGGAGATTGCATTTGAAGTATTACGAGAAGCGGGTCTTCGTATGCCAAGAACCATTGGACCTGCCGTATCCATTGTAGGGACCCTAGTCATTGGCCAAGCTGCCGTTGAAGCAGGAATTGTATCAGCTGTAATGGTTATTATTGTGGCATTAACAGCGATTTGTAGCTTCCTATTCCCTGCCTATGGCTTATCGAACACCATTCGAGTTCTACGCTTTCCATTAATGGTTGTAGCAGCAATGCTAGGTTTATTTGGTGTTATGTTTGGAATAATGATGATTATCCTACACTTATGTAGTATTCGATCTTTCGGTGTGCCCTACTTCAGTCCATTCGGGCCATTAATTTTAAAAGATCAAAAAGATGCGTTAGTATTATTTCCACGTAGAGCTTTATTGACTAGACCACGCTTAGTCAGTCAAAAAAATACCGTTAGAGGACGTAAATATTCGGATACGAAAAAAAGAAATAACACTAATGTGTAAACGAGGTATGGCATATGTCAAAATTCAGCCTAATTTGTTTCCTACTAATCCTACCTTTGCTACTAAGTGGTTGCTGGAGTAAGCGTGAACTAAATGAATTAGCAATTGTCCTAGCACTCGGAATTGATAAGGTCGATGATGAATATGAGTTATCCATTCAAGTGGTAGATCCTAGTGAAATTTCTACTAGACAGCCTTCTACTGGGCGCACTCCTGTGATTACCTATCACGCAACAGGAGAAACCGTTTTTGAAGCTATTCGAAAAATGACAACGTTAGCAGCTAGGAAACCCTATTTTTCTCATCTTAGGATTGTTGTTATCGGTGAGGAATTAGCGAAAGAGGGAATAAACGAGGCACTAGATTTAATTTCCAGAGACCATGAATTCCGAAATGATTTTGATGTCATCATCTCTCATCAGGCAAGTGCTAAGGACGTTTTAAGTGTGTTAACACCCATTGAAAAAGTACCAGCCAACAAAATGCTAAATTCTTTGAGAGTGTCCGAAAAAGTTTGGGGCTCCACCATTTCCATCAATATTGATGATTTAGTTAATACTTTAAACAATAATGAAAAAAGTGCCATCCTTTCAGCTATTGAAATACATGGTGATCCAAAATTAGGAATGGATCAGACAAACGTCAAAAGAGTGAAGACCCCAGTACTGTTAAAGTATGCTGGTTTGGCTATCTTTAAAAAAGATAAATATATCGGACTTTTAACAGAAGATGAAAGTAGAGGACTTAGCTATATTAATGACAAAATAGATAGCACGATTGAAATTATCGCTTGCACAAATGGAGGCACTCTGTCAACCGAAATTACCCAATCAACTACCAAAGTAAAAGGTCAATTTAAAAAGAGCTCTCCTCAGATAAATGTGCATATAGACGTAGAACAAAATGTTGGAGAAGTTGAATGTAATATGAAGCTTTCTAGCAATAAATCCATTCATTATATAAATAAAAAAACTGAGGAAGTTATTAAACAACAAGTTGAAAAGACAATTAGAACTGTTCAGCAAAATTATCAAGTGGATGTTTTCGGCTTCAGTGAAGTACTTCATCGTTCAAATGCTAAACAATGGAATAAAATAAAAAATGATTGGGAGACAATTTTCCCTGAGCTTCCTATTAACGTTGAGGTTCATGTTAATACACAAGGATTAGGAACAATGCAAAACTCATTATTACACAAGTCCAATAAGGAGGAGTAAAGCCATGGTAATGACGCTATTTATTCTTGTTATTTCGTCTATAATTGCCTTTGCCTTTATCCCAAAATTAAATAAGAAGAAAGAAACGAAAACGATCATAACTTTTTCAATTCTTTTATTACTTGCTGCTGCATTAAATATTGGAGTCGCATTAAAGCTTAAGATTCCAAGTCCACTTGACTTTATCACGTTTATTTTTTCTCCAATCAAAGATCTAATTGTTTCACTTACAAAATAAAGAAGAAGGGGTTACTCATAATGGAAAAAGAAATCATTAGTTCAAGACAATTTATGATCATTACCCTTCTCTTTTCTATTGGAACTGGCATATTAATTATTCCTGCTAATATAGCAAGTGAAGCAAAGCAGGATGCATGGATTGCGGCAATTATCGGAGTTGCAATAAGCTTTCTCTTAGTAAAGCTATATATTTCTTTAGGAAAACGCACACCTTCCCTTACATTCATTGAGGCAAATGAAAAAATACTTGGTCGCATTTTCGGAAAATTTACAGCAATCGGCTTTATAGTTCTTACCTTGCTTTCCTCAGGTGAACTATTATATTTTATTGGTATTTTCATGAAAACAGAAGTGATGCCAGAAACACCTACTATGGCATTTGCATTGCTGTTTAGTATCATCATAGTGTATGCTGCCTTTCTTGGCATTGAGGTATTTGCACGATCTGCAGAGATTCTATTCCCTTTTTTTATCTTGATTTTTATCATCTTTGCAGTATGTATAACACCTCAAATTAGTTTCGATAATGTACAGCCAATCTTGGAGACACCTAAAAAATCAATTTTATTTAGTATTATTCGATTTATGAGTATTTTTTCTTTTCCACTAGTTGTACTGTTAATGCTTTTCCCATCTGCCGTAAATGTTCAAAAGTCTGCACAAAAGGGATTTTACATTGGAGCGATTATCGGTGGTATTGTCTTAATTGTACTAATTACCTTATGTATTCTTGTGCTAGGTCCCTCCAATACCGCCTCTCGTACCTTTCCTAGCTATGCATTGGCGCAAAGAATTTCTATCGGTAATTTTTTACAGCGTATTGAGATTATTATGGCAGGCATGTGGATTATATCTATTTATATTCGAACGTTCATGTATTTTTACGCCTCAGTCATTGGTATAGCGCAGATATGTAAGATACAGGATCATCGTCCACTTATTTTTCCACTTGGTTTATTAATGATTGGTCTTTCACAAATTGTTCATCCTAATATCGTTCATTCCAATGTCTACAACAATGAAATTTGGCCAATATTTTCTGCTATATTCACCATTATTTTGCCGTTAACTTTACTGATGATCGCGATGATCCGCAAAATAGATGGGCATTCACAAGGTGAAAATAGCAATGAAGTTCAAACTACGAGCAATAATCATGCACAAAACGCTAGTGAGAATAAATGCAATAATGCTTCACAGGATGATAACCACAGCGATTCTAAAAATGAGGCACAAAATAAAAATAACCGTGAAAATGATAGTAAGCCGCAGACTAAAAATGAAAATGATGTAAAAACTGATCAAGGTAAAAGTGAACATTAAAAAAATGATGACCTTATATTTTATCAGGTCATCATTTTCATGTTGTTGAAATACTATTATGTCAATGAAATCAAGGTGACAAATTAAATAGTATAGCCCTTTTTCAAAACGA